>JAILDU010000046.1 GCA_024689005.1 Paludibacteraceae bacterium | reverse complement strand
GAGTCCTCGCTGAGTAAGGTCTGCATCTCTTGCAGTTCCTCGTCACTCAAGATAGCTCTGTTCACCAAGACACGGCAGATGTCGCAATGATCGCAGGCGACACCCTCCCTCCCGCCGAACCAACCGAGGAGTAAACACAGTGAATATTAACACTTTACAATTCCTATATGAATATGAAACACAAATTGATTGCATTATTTATTGTAGTATTGGCATGTTGCATTCATGCACAATCCTCAGTTATTTCTATTGATGGTGATTTCTCTGATTGGAAGAATCTCGCGGAGGAAGAACGTGTCCTTGCCGAGCCCGACGAAAACTCTTGTTATGAGTATCTCTATAGGTTAATGTCCACACAAGATTCAGATTATATTTATTTCTATCTTGAATTCAGTGCAGAAGAGGGAGATGTTTATGTTACACAAGATCATGGATATGTGAAAGGATTGTATGTTGATTATCTTGATATCTTGATAGATTTCGATAATGATTCAACAACCGGTTGGAATACTAATATGCTGTTCAAAGAATCTGCTGCTGAATGGTTAATAGAAGGTTCTTGGAAAAATTTCAGTGAAGCAGAATTAGTCCCATTTGATACACTATCTCCGCAAGGTGAATGGGGATTCAATGATACCACTCTTTTAATAAGTTGTGTTGTGGCTAGTGAAGCTTCTATTATAGATAACGGGCACCGCGCATTCGAAGGCAAGATTGCTAAGAATATGATCCCAGGCAAGATGGATTCTGTCAAGGTCGGAGTCCTGACATGGGATATAGGTTGGAGTTATTCCGGATTCTTGCCACAATGTACGTTCCTAGAGAGTGGGGATCCTGCGCCTTCTCAGATGTTGTCTGTGCCATATTTGCTTAAAGATCTTGATGTAACTGCCGTAGAACATGTAAAGAGCGCCGATGATGTGCAATGTACAAAGGTAATCCGTGATGGTCAATTGTTCATTGTGCGTGGCGAAAGAGAGTTTAATGTTCAAGGTGTGCAAGTGAAGTAGCAAGATTTCGGCAGACATCGCAATGACCGCAGGGGGGGGCGTCATTCTCGCCGAAATAGGCCAGCAGTAGTTGCTCGCGGCAGAATTGGTCTTGCTCGGCATACTCCACCATCGCCCGCAGTTGGCGAACAAAGCGTTCCTGCCGCTCGTCGTAAACCATGGGAGAGAGGTAGATATCTGCCTCTCTGTCGCGTGTAAAAGTCAAACTGCACCCCACTGCGCGAGGTATATATGTCAAGATGCCGCGTTTGGCGAGCGATACAAGAATCTCGTGTTGGGCAGCATCGTCCGCTTCGTGTACGTATTGCAGGTCGGTGAAGATGCCCGAGTAATGGCGCATCAGGTAGTCCAGCATCTCCACTTGCGGTGTAGATAAGGTATATTCGCCGAATTGTTGCCGCGGCACGTTGATGCGCACGCGTGGCTGCGTCTCGTGTTCTTCCTCGAAATGAAAATAGCCCGCCTGTGTCAGTATATGCAGCGCCGAATAGGTCTGTAGCAACGGAAGGTGCATCACTTGGCACAGCCTGTCCATGTGCAGTGTGAAGGAGTGCCCGTAGCCGCTTCCTTGGCCCACTTGCAAGAAGTCGCAGGTGTTGTGATAGACTTTCTCTATGAACTCTTTAGACGGATAATTGTCGCTCACGCGTTTGCGTGCTTTCTGTTTGTCTTGGTCGTTATACAGCAGCACGGCATAGGCCGTCTCACCGTCTCGTCCGGCGCGTCCCGCTTCCTGGTAATACGACTCCAACGAGCTTGGCAAGTCATGGTGGATAACCAGTCGCACATCCGCCTTGTCAATGCCCATGCCGAAAGCATTGGTGGCCACGATGACACGCGTCCTGCCGTCTTTCCAAGCCTCCTGACGTTTGTTGCGTTCCTGAGTGGTCAGTCCGGCATGATAGAAATTCACACTTTCGCCATTCGCCTTTAACCATTCGGCCAACTCTTGCGCGCGCTTTCTGTTGCGTACATAGACAATGGCACTGCCCGCAACACGGCTGAGTATATGCGCCACCTGCTTGGGCTTGTCGTCCGTACGGCGGACAATATATTGCAGGTTCTCGCGGTGAAAAGACTTGCGCAACACGTTCGGTTCCGCAAAGCCCAACCGGCGCTGAATATCCTCTACCACCTCGGGCGGCGCTGTGGCCGTAAGCGCCAGAACAGGCACGTCCGGCAGTGTCTCGCGCACCTTCTGTATATTCAGATATGACGGCCGAAAATCATAGCCCCACTGCGATATACAATGCGCCTCGTCCACGGCTATCAGGCCGATAGGCAGGTCCCTGAGCCGGGCCTTGAAATCTTCGCTCTCCAATCGTTCGGGCGAGCAGTAGAGAAAATGATATGGGCCATAGAGACAGTTGTCCAACGCCACGCGCTGACGGTCGTAACTCATGCCGGTATAGATGGCTGCCGCGTGAATACCGCGCGCCTCCAGGTTCTCCACCTGATCTTTCATCAGCGCAATCAGCGGAGTGATCACCAGACACAAGCGTCGGTCCTCATCTTCGCTCGCCTTCACCAGCGTTGGCACCTGAAAACAGATGCTCTTGCCGCCACCTGTCGGCATCAGTGCCAGCGTGTCTCGGCCGGACAATACAGAGTTCACAATCTCCGACTGCAAGGGCCGAAAACTGTCATAACCGAAATATCTATGTAGTGCCTCCCGGGGTGTCACGTTGATACTGCTCCTTTCTATACTCGGATATGCGATAGCATTAATCGCGCAAAAGTACTAAAAAAATCTGACCTGCACAAATTATTCGTCATTTATTTGCATTTGTTCGCCCATTTTGCCGGTGTCCTGCATGCTTGTCGTTCATAGAGTTTGGCTATACTCGATTTTTACAAAAAAAAGTTGCTTGGAAATTTGCATATATGTAATTTTTGTTGTATCTTTGCAGCCGAATTGAATACTAAACCTGTAACACAACTTTAAATCTATTACTTATGAGGCAGATTTTTTTGTCTTCGTTTTTTCTCTTATTGCTCGTGTGCATGTGCCCGGAGAGCGTGTTCGCCTTAGGCGAGACGTACAGCGTGTGGGACGGTGTGACGTTGGAGCCTGCGGACGTTAGCGGCAATACGGTGACTATCCGTAGTGCCGGTGAGTTGGCGTGGTTGGCGGCGCAGGATAATGACTATGCGGGCATGACTGTTGTTCTGACGTCACATATTGACATAGACGGTCAGCGGTGGACTCCCATCGGCTCGGCTGCTACTCCATTCAGAGGCACTTTTGAGGGCAACGGACACTTGATACGCGGTTTGCGTACCATGAACGGCACTGATGGTGTCGGTCTGTTCGGTCATGTAGCGCAAGGCGGGCATATTCGTCAGACAGGTATCAGTGGCGGCGTGATAGTGGCTAAACCTAAGCGGCGCGTAGGCGCGTTAGTCGGCGTGTGTGACGGAGCGATAAGCGAGTGCTGGTCGATGGCCGAGATAGCTGCGGCAGGCAATACGGTGGGCGGTCTGGTGGGCGAACTGAAGTCGCATGGCTCGCTCACGGATTGTTATCATGCGGGATTGATACTGAACGCCTCGGACACGATAGGCGGCATAGTGGGTAAGAACAACGGAGGTACTCTCACGCGCGTCTATAACAGCGGTTACGCCAAGAACGGCAAGGCCATAGTGGGCGTGGACCAAAACGGCGTGTACGCGGATTGCTACTACGACCGCAAGTTGTATTATCAGTCGTCCGGGGTGGCGGACAATAGTGTGACGGCTATAGACGAGACCGAGCAGATGTGGGACATCTATGCCAATCAAGCGGCATGGACCACCGACATAGCCAACGAGCGGTATCCGATACTGACTGCTTTTGCCGGTACCGACGCGGCAGTCCTGTCGGCGGCATCGATGATGGTGAACAAGGATGCTACTTCGCCTGTCAACCATGCTAACGACCTGACAGTGCCGTTCATGGTGAACAGCAACGGAGGCATAACGTGGACCTGCCAAGACCAAGATGACGAGCAATGGATAGACATTCATCTCAATAAGCTAGTGATAGTCAACCGTCCGTGTCAGGAGACCGACGTGCTCGTTGACGTCAAGTTGCGCTCCGAGAAACGTGTGGTCTATATGCGTCCGCGCAGATGGGAGGACTTCCGTCCGGGTGTGTTCAAGGATGACGAGAAACAGTTCTGCTTTGCAGAAGAGGTACTGATAGCCGATGCGGTCAAGTTGACCCAAGCGGCTCAGAACGGATGGGCAACAGCGCGCTATTACTACAAAATCGAACTGTCGGAGATAAACAATACCGGTGATACGATCCCTCTCCGTGTACTCTATGACGGAGAACAGAACCCGATGGCGTACGAGGAATGGATTGGGCTGAACAATGTGCCGACCGATCGGCCCGGTCTCTATGTGCTGCGACGCTATGCGCATGACTCGGTGTGTGTGACTGATTGGGTTCGCTCGGAGGGCGAGATGGTATATAGGGTATTCCGAGAGTTTGACCCGGGAGAGATATTGTCCGGCATAGATACGGTTTATCTGACGGTCATTCCTACCACGGTGGAGATCAAGAGCGAGCGGATGGCGAGCGGAGGAGGCGGACACCTCACGTACGGCTGGTTGCTGAATGACAAAGAGGTGGAGAACGCCAATATCATCAAACTGACGTACGACATCAGCGAGCCGGGAACCTATACGTTCAAGCGTACTGCCTGTGACGAGGCTCTGTGCTGCGCAGGCAATTATATGTCGGCAGGAGAACACACGTTCGTCGTCATGGCAGGCTTTGACCCGGGCACCGTCAACGAGGAGCCGGACAAGGTGTTCTGCACGGCAGACGAGGCGCAAGAATATATCGTCACAGCCACAGACGCTTCGGGTGGTAGCGGGCGTTATCGCTATCAATGGTATATACAGGAAGGCAATAGAGAAACGGTTGTTGCCGGCGCAACGGAGAAAGACCTGGCGTTGGCATCTGTCCGCATGGAAGCAGGCCGTACTTACACCTTCATCCGCAAGGCGGAGGACGATACGCGCTTTACCACTCCGGAGAACAGCCGTCAGAAACAAACCATCCGTATCATGGCGCTTCTGACCGCCGGTGCTATTCCTGACGGCGAACAACCGCAACAATGCGTCCCGTACGATGCCGGCGCAGAAACGATGGTAACCGTCTCTATCTCGGAGACGCGCGCCGCCACGGGTGAGACGGATCGTGAGTATAGGTGGATTCGTCGGCCGGGGGATGTGGTAGTCGGCTCTGAGGCCAACCTGAAGTACTCCTTCCCCGTCAGCGAGATAGAACCGGGCGCAACCTATACGTATATACGCGAAGTGAGAAACCCCGGATGCGAGTGGCAGCAGTCCGCAGGAGAGGCCATGCAGATATACGGAGTGAGCACCTATACCGAACAGACAGTCAGCGTGTGCGATGAGGAAATGCCCTATACGATGGTGTGGTATTCGGCTGACGGAAAAAAACTAACTCACACTTTCAGCAAACCCACCGACACATGGCTCGTATCGGACAAGATATTAGGATGTGCGGCAGATACATTGTTCCGAATAAACGTGGTTAGTATTCCGGGACTGAAAATAGAATCTACTGCCAGTTTCTGTCAGAGCACAGGTGTGATGACGGTCTATTTTGAGTCAAGCGGAGAATCCAATATCTTCCATATAGCTTATTCGCCGGACTTGGCGAAGTATATGGGTAAGAAAGATACGATAGGCCCGATAAACGTTGCGGGCGCCATCGTGCTGGAGAATATACCGAGTATTGGAACGGGTGATATATACATGGACGTGCAGATAGGTTATTCGAGTGGCGATAACGGCAGATGTTTCAGCCGCAGTCAGCGAATGAAACTGGACATCAGTCTCGGAGGCTATGTGTACAGCAAATACGACCGAGTCCTGTTCGTGGACAATAATCCCGAGAACGGAATAGATGTCGGCACGACCGAGAAACTGGAGTTTACTGCATATCAATGGTATAGAAACGGAGTGGAGCAGGAGGGACAGACGGGGCAGTATTATCATGAAGACGGCAAGCAGTTGAATGGCGTCTATTACGTTATGCTGACGGACACCAAAGGCCATCAATATCGCTCGTGCGACGTAGTCATGCCGGCAGAAGGTAATGCAGAAGTGCCGCAAAACGGAATGATCTATCCCGTGCCGGCTTCCGCAGGGCAACCCGTAACGATACAAGGTTGCGGTAATATGCAGATAGTATCACTCTCCGGCGAGTGCGTCCTGCGTTCGCGTCTGGAGGGAACGGCCACTATCAGTGCTCCGCGTACCAGCGGCATGTATTATGTGCATATAGCGGGTGATGACGGAGTGCCGCAGTCGTATAAACTCATAGTCAAATAAAGGGAGGAGGGCAAATGAGAAAGATCTGTTTCATAGCGAGTCTTCTGCTTATAGCCACCTCTCTGTCGGCCAAGCAGCTATATCCCGATTCGGTACAAGCCGCGAGTCAAGCGGAACCGAATATATCTTACGGCTGGAACTTCGAGTTCGCCGGAGGTGTGGGGTTGGGCTGCTATCAATATAAGTCGGGAACTAAGTTCGCTCCGGGCTATGAGCATCACGTGAAGAACATGCCGGGGTTGTCTTTTAATGCCGCCATAGGAATCAACTACTATTTTCTGCCATGGATGGGACTGGGTACCGGAGCACAATTGAACGAATATACGAACAAGGCTGTTATAAACGAACCATGGCGATTGACTACTACCGATTCATATGGAGACGAATATACTATTACCGCCACGCCGCATGACCTGAAGGAAGTGCAGAATATACTGATGCTTGAGATTCCCTTTGCGCTGAAGTTCCGCGTACGACCTGCAACGAGTATTTGGGGCTTTACGGGAACAGCGGGCGTGAAACTCGGATTGCCTATGTTCACAGGAGCGCAGTTATATGATGGCGGCTCGTTTGAGAACTCGGTCTATTATCCTAAGTTCGACCTGACGATACACGATGTGCCGGGCGTGGTGGAGACGGTCTCTATACCCGGAAAACGGCCGCCGGCTGTTCCTCTGCGCACGTTGAACTATGCGGCTTATCTGGAGGCAGGAATGCTCGTGCGGGTACATCAACGCATAGAAGTGACGGTGTCGGCCTATTTTAATTACTACATCAACGATGTGATGAAGACACACGGCACGAACGAACTGGGCTTTGGGTCAGACCGATCTACCGGAAAATATCCGATGCCCTATGCCGCGGATTATAACGGCGTTCTGTGGACCCAAGAGGTAGAGACGTTACATCCGTGGTCAGTAGGATTGAGAGTGGGTGTACAGTTCAACGCCGGACGAACCAACGCGCAGCGTGCCTATGACAACGCGCAGATACAAAGCAGAATGCTCGGTATGACGCCGGACACCGTATCTGCTGTTGCTTCAACCATGCCGCACGCAACATCGCCGATAGCGGAAAAGCCTGAATCGACCATGACGCTGAGGCCGGATTCTGCCATGCAAGACAGTCTGTCAGCAGACTCCGTACAAGAGCAAATGCCGGACTCCATTGAAGAGCAAATAGCCGAATCGCGCAGAGAGGCAATAGCACAGATAGAGCAAATAGCACGTGACTATGGAATAGATTTGTGTCGAGACATCTGCCTGCCGGCAACGGCAACGGTGCGCGACACGATTCACGACACTGTCTATTTGGCTACCGATGACGCGACAATAGTCAATCGACAACCGGCTTCCTTGCTGCCCGCGCCGACAACGTCTATTCAAACGCAGGCACCCGCGCCCGTCAAGATATATAATCCTGTGGCTGCCGAACTGGACGAAGTGCTCAGCAGTGCAGTCATCTATTTCGATCTGGACAAAGCCGATCCAATACTGCAACCCAAGGATATATTGGAACGCATTGCCGAAGTGCTGAGGCGTCATCCCAATCAGCAGATACATGTCAATGGTCATGCTTGCAAGCTGGGCAAACCGGCGTACAACAAGGCTTTGGCTCTGCGCCGTGCCAATGCCGTCGCAGATAAGCTGCGTGCGCTCGGAGTACAAGACCGCCAGATGCTCATAGCCAGCCTGGGATCGAACGTGCCGTTCCGCTACAACGGACAACATCAGTTATCCAAGGACCGCCGCGTGGAGATAGTGCCGATCGACCAAGTGCCCGAAGGCGTAAGTCAACAGTCAACCTCTACTCAGACGAACCGGGTATCACCGACTAAGACGACCGAACAGGCACCTAAGAAGAAGCAGACTTTCGAAGTCGTACAGGCCGGTTCCAGTCTTGCGCAGATGGCGCGTCATCACTACGGAGTAACCGATTATTGGGTATTTATCTACGAGGCTAACCGCGAGAAACTGCACGACCCGAGTGACTTGAAGATAGGCACCTTCCTGCTGATTCCGGATTTGTCTGTCCGCCTCAGAGGAATGAGCAAGGAAGAAGCGCGATCAGAGGCGAGACGTCTCAAGGCACTCTACGATCGTTAACCTGAGTGAATACAAAAGTGGCATATGCTCTCGCTGCATATGCCACCTTGTACTTCTATAGCGAACGAACTTGTTTGCTATGTTTCTTATGCTCTATTAGTCCAGAATGTAGTCAACGGTAGTCACTACGCGTACGTGCTTGATCCACGGCTGGTACTGATCGTCCTCGATGGAGAACTGGCCTTGGTTAGCACGGCGGATAGAACCCAGCGAGCAACGTGCATCGTCGGCAAACTTCTGCGCTACGGTACGTGCGTTCTGTGTAGCCTCCTCAATCATGGACGGCTTCAACTCAGGCAGACCATTGTACTGATAATTCAGATTCCAAGACTCGGTCTTGACAATGATACCTTCCTTGAGCAGACTGGCTTCTTTGCCTTGACTGGCTACAACCAGTTTCACCTTGTCGGTCGAAACGATAAGCGATGTACTCAAGGTGTACTTGTATTCAGGACGATGATCGCCGTAATAATTAGACCAGTTGTCGCTTACGGAGATTGAACCCTGACGGATATCGCTCTCCTCAAAGCCCAATGAGATCAGGTGCTTTTTCACACGTTTGGTTACTCGTTCCAGTTGTTCGTAGAGAGCAGGCAGATCGTTGCCGTTCCAGCCGTAGGAAAGCGGCCAGATAGCATAATCAGCTTCTACCTCACGCGTACTCAGACCCTTGACGGTCACAGCACGGTCCTTGGCAGCATAGTTGTTGATACCACAATAGATGAACAGGCCTGCAAAGCATAAGCCCAGCGCAATCAGAGCGCCCATGAAAATGTTGTTTTTCATAAACCTAAATAATTTAACGGTTGTTAATATGTTTATCTCACCAGACGTACACTACATCCGGTGTCGTGCGTATTGTCAGCAGACGGATTGAGGCTACGTGCATCGAAGAAGACGCAGTACGCGGACGAATCGTCGTTGGACGAAGCGGACCAGTAGTTGCCCTCTCGACCTACTTCATCTACGCCGGAACTGTCGCGATAACCGGCAGCAGGCAGAAAGACAGCACCGGCTGCTTCCATCTTAGCCCATTGCTCCTTGGTATAGGTATTGACTTCGTAGTTAGCAGGCTCTTCGTTGACGTATTTCCCGCCGTCACGCAGCAGTCCGTATTCCTCGCTTGGCACAAACGTTATACCCGCAGGCTGTTTCCAATTGTCCGGCAGCAGAATAGTACCTTTCACGTCGTTGACGGTACCCAGAGCCACCAACTCATGTGCATTGTTGCGGTCGTATATGATCCATGCCCATTGCTCGCTTGTCAGGGTGCGCCACATGCCGGCTT
>JAILDU010000005.1 GCA_024689005.1 Paludibacteraceae bacterium | reverse complement strand
AACAAGTATTGTATCTACACCGATTTCAAAGAGCGGCTGAATTTGTTTTTTACTGACAATACATGTGAATATTGCAACTCAGAAATAATGAGAATAACTGATTTTATGAGACATTATTCGCCGTGTGCCTTTGATAACAATAACAATGTATTGTGGGATAAATCCGAATCATTGGATCAACTTTTTAAGCAAATACAGAAACCGATAAGGAAGATACAATTCTCAGCAAGTAACATAGAATATAGCAGAACTGAGATTATCATGTTTAAGTACAACCATCATGACGGTTCAATAATATTCTTATGCGATTTGAAAGATACTGATTCTGCAATATTTGAAACCGCCAAAGAGGAGATACTTAGGTTGTTAAACGATTATTGTAGCACACATGCTGATGTATCAGAGATTAATATGTATGTATTCATCGCAAAACCCTAATGTTAACTAGTGTTCGGAGACTTTTACGAGACAATCTCGGGTCAATCCCGAACCGTTCTCGAGAGCGAAACGGAATGAGTAGTGCCGAGAGAGTTGGCGGTTAATCAGTAGTCAATTAGCGGTCAATTGGCTGTCAATCCTAGACTTTACAGCGGTTAATCAGCCACTCTCACGTCACTCTCACGCCACTACGGATATTTTTTAGAATCCTTTTGGACCATTTGGGATATATAAAATATCGTCAAATATTGGTAATATTGACCCTACTATCAATTTTTGAATCATTTTTGACCATTACAATCGCTTTTTTCAATCCTGCGGCTGCCACACGGCGGCCGCATTGTATGTGACGAGAATAAAACGACAGCCCGACGGAAATCGGGCAGTCGTTGAATCATATGGTCATACGGGCCTATGCTCGGCGTTTCTCGCGAGACAAGTCGGAGATTACAATTTGCGGATGAGTGTCAGACCGTCACGGAGCGGGAGAATGACTTGCTCAACGCGAGGGTCAACGGCTATCTTGTCGTTAAAAGCACGCAATCCAAGAGTCTGCTGGTCCTTGTCGTATTCCGGATCAATGATATGTCCGTCCCACAGCGTGTTGTCCGCCAAGATGAAACCACCGGATGGAACCATAGGAAAAACCAAATCATAATATTCGCAGTACTGCCTTTTGTCAGCGTCGATGAAGACGAGGTCGAAGAGCGGAGTGGGGCGTTGTGCGTTGGTCCAATCCGTCATTATCTGCTTGGCATCGCCTATGATGAGTTCAATCTTCTTGGAGAGCATAGATAGCCCGAGATGTCTTCGGATGGTATCCTCGAGTTCATCGTTGTGCTCGATGGTGATGAGTTGTCCGTCTTCCGGCAGTCCTTCGGCCAGACACAAGGCACTATAGCCGGTGAAGGTGCCGAGCTCGAGAATGCGTCTTGGACGGAGCATGTGGCTGATCATACTGAGGACGCGTCCCTGCACATGCCCACTCAACATGTGCGGGTTTAATACGTGTACGTGCGTATTCCTTGTGATAGTGAATAACGCTTCGTTTTCAGGAGTGGTGTGGCTTTCGATATACTCTTGCAATGTCATAATGTTGTGTTTTTGGGCGCAAAAGTACTAAAAATATTTGTCCCACGCAAGAAAAAGCGATTTTTTTTACCAAAAAACTTGCATATGTCAAAAAAAAGTACTATCTTTGCAGCATAATTCAATAAAAAACCCAAATGGACAGAATAGACGAATTGGATCGAAAGATCTTGCGAATTATTACCCAGAGTGCCCGTATTCCTTTTAAGGACGTGGCAGAGAAGTGCGGAGTGAGTCGTGCAGCGGTTCACCAACGTGTGCAGAAGATGTTTGACGGCGGAGTGATAACGGGCTCAAGTTATCATGTGCAACCTAAGATGTTGGGCTACCAACTCTGCGTTTATATCGGAATCACAATGGAGAAAGCATCGATGTACAACCAGATTATCGAAGCGCTTGAGAAGATACCTGAGGTGGTAGAAGCACAATACACATTGGGTGCGTATGGATTGCTGATAAAGGTTTATGCGCATGACAATGAGCACTTACTGCTGTTGCTGAATAGCAAGATACAGGCTATACCGGGTGTAGCAAATACAGAGACGTTAACAGCACTGGCACAGCCGATCTTCAGACAATTACCAATTGAGGTGTAAGACATGGAGAGAGTAATTAGCGGAATACGACCGACAGGCAATCTCCATCTGGGCAACTATTTCGGAGCGGTTAAGAGTTTCGTGAAGATGCAGGATGAATATGACTGTATGTTCTTCATAGCCGATTGGCACTCGCTGACCACCCATCCGACGCCGGAGAATATTCGCAATTCGGTTAAGACGATATTGAGCGAATATCTGGCATGTGGTATTGATCCGGAGAAGGCACCGATATATGTGCAGAGTGATGTGAAGCAAGTGCTGGAGTTGTATCTGTATCTAAATATGAACGCATATCTGGGCGAACTGGAGCGCGTGACATCCTTTAAGGAAAAAGTGCGCAAACAACCGGATAACGTGAACGCAGGTTTGCTGACATATCCCTGTCTGATGGCCGCAGACATACTGATGCACAAGGCAGACAAAGTGCCGGTGGGCAAAGATCAGGAGCAAAACATGGAGATGGCGCGATTGTTCGCACGACGCTTCAACCGCATATACAACGTAGAGTACTTCAAGGAACCGCAATCGTTCCACTTTGCTGACAAAGCCGTTAAGGTGCCCGGTCTGGACGGAAGCGGCAAGATGGGTAAGTCGGAAGGCAACTGTATCTATCTATGTGATGACGAGAAAACGGTGACCAAGAAAATCATGCGAGCCGTGACTGACCAGGGACCGACACAGATGAATCAGGAGAAGCCCGAAGTGATACAAAACCTATTCCTGTTCTGCGAACTGATTTGCGGCAAGGAGGCAGCGGACTACTACAACGACTTGTACAACCGCATGGAGATACGTTACGGCGATATGAAAAAGCAGATAGCTGCTGACTGCAACAAACTGCTTGACCCGATACGCGAACGTATCAATGCTTATGCAAACGACGATGCGCTGCTCGAACGAATAATGAGACAAGGCGCGGAACAAGCCGCTACAAGAGCAGAGAAGACAATTGAAGAAGTCCGAGAGATAATAGGATTTAGAAAAATATAAAGTTGCTCATCTAGAGCAGAGTGTGAGGTTCTATGAAAGGTGTGAAGAGAAATATCAAATGGCATGGGCTGGCTGTCTTGTCAGTCTTTTGCCTATGTTTTGTGCCGACAATGGGTGAAATACCTATCTTGTGTATGGATGATGCCTATTACTGGCCGGGAGCAGAATATTATCAGACACCCTTTTCTTCCCAATCAACTCAGCAAGTCTCTCCTGCCGAAGTGCAGGCAGAGGAAGAATTTGTGACAGATACGATAGCCGATGAACCTTATGCCGAACCACTCAGGCCGGCAGAGGTGACATTTACGAGCGTGCAAGACACCGTTATCAAAGCAGTTATTAAGAGATGAGAAAAAGCCGTTACATATTAGCCGTGTTGGTTTTGTTGGCAACCGTAGTGGCAGTACATGCGCAAGATCAAGAGCGTCTATGTGCGCGCAGCATTAACGGTACAGCGCGTTATATGGGTATGTGCGGCGCTATGACTGCTATCGGTGGCGATCCGACTGCTGCTAACGATAACCCGGCCGGACTCGGTTTGTACAGACGCTCTGAACTAATGTTCACTGTCAATTGGGACTTTGATTATTGCAAACAGCAGTATGCCCCGATGAGTGAGTCTAGCCGCAGAGTGACCCTGCCGCAAGCATCGTGGGTGTTTGCTATTGATAATGACGCGTATAGAGAAAAAGGTGTACTCTATAACAATCTGATGATCTCTTATCGCCGTTTGTACACCTATAACCGCACTTATCGTGCACGCGGGACAGAAGGTGTCTCTCTTGGCTCTGTTCTGATGAATACCGGAGTGGATTTTGGCATGCCATATGCTGCAGACCTGTATAATGTAGAGCATCTATTGGATGTCGACGAATATGGCAATGTGGGTGAGTACTCCATTGATTGGGCAATGAATATCTCTCATCGTTTGTATCTTGGTATGGGCCTTAGACTGCAATCATACACTTTCAACTCGGTGGGTAACTATTATGAGCTATTCA
This sequence comes from Paludibacteraceae bacterium, assembly GCA_024689005.1. Classification (GTDB taxonomy): domain Bacteria; phylum Bacteroidota; class Bacteroidia; order Bacteroidales; family Paludibacteraceae; genus Colicola. The sequence goes on along the minus strand of JAILDU010000005.1, from coordinate 25,325 downwards.
ACCGCATGAATGCCGATGGCCTTCCGTATGATTTGCAAGATAGTTCATGGATGATACTGAGCGGTGTGACGTGCAGTTTCGCCTTCGGCGCAATCTATCGTCCGGCTCAATGGGCACGTCTCGGCTTCGCTATCCATACACCGAGTATGGGTTCTACGCATTTCGACTCCGAAGGTACATTGTCTTCCATGACTGACTCGCTGCGTTATAGTTACGCTCCGGAACTGGTTGAATCGAGCAAGTCTTTTCATATGCCGTTGCACATCAGTACGGGTGTTGCATTCCAATTATGGAACATAGGCATGTGGTCGCTGCAATATGACTATCTGCATCCTAAGAGCGGTGCGTTAGATATCCATTCGCTGCGCACCGGTCTGGAAGTAGTGCCCACGGGCGGTTTGTATATCAATCTGGGATATGCGTATGAGAGTACGTTCAAACCTAATAATTACAGAGTGCCTATTGACCCGACTGTGGAGCGTCAAGACGCATATTTCCAGCACACCCAATCAACGCAATACGTATCAACAGCCATCGGCTACAGAGGTTATTACATCATTGCACAAATGGCCTATCAGTATCGTTGGCAGAAGATTGATCTGTATGCGCATGAGAACGTTGCACAACCATATCACATCAATACCGATACACATCGCATCGTGCTTACCCTGGCTTGGCACCGCGATAATCCATAAAAAGCCGGAGTTCTCTGCGAGCGAATGAAAATATAGTGTCCTTGTAACAATAGGAACCGGAAAACTCAACAATTATCTTTAACCGAGTGCAAATGCTTCACTAATGGCGTGCCGATACTCTACGCCGTGACCCGCGAAAGCGGTGAGCGATGAGGTGGTCGGATTACAGAGGAAAAAGCAGGCCTCAAATCCTATTCTCAGGAGTTTTCTCGAGTAAAAGTTACGAGGGCGCTTTTTTTGTGTAAATAATTTGCGTATATCACAAATAAGTTGTACCTTTGCAGCAAAAATTATACTCATCCATGAAAGTGCAATTTCTCGGCGCAACGCGCGAAGTGACAGGTAGTAAGCACCTCATCACTACTGATTCGGGGCATACCATTCTATTGGATTGCGGAATGTATCAAGGTAAAGGAATGGAAACTGATGCCGCCAATCGAGACTTAGGATTTGATCCCGCTAAAATCGATTGTATTGTACTCAGCCACGCTCATATTGACCATTCCTGACTTATCCCGTACGTCTATAAGCAAGGTTTCAGAGGAGACATCTACTGTACTCCTGCTACGCGTGATCTATGCGCGTTGATGCTGACTGATACTGCTTTTATTCAAGAGCAGGATGTGCGAATGTACAACAAGAAGATGGACAAACAACATCCTCACAAGGAGAAAGGAAAGACATACAAGATTGAGCCGCTTTATAATCAAACCGACGTGAACAAGGTGATGCGTCATTTTGTGACATATAGTTACGACCGGCGCTTCCGTCTCTTTGATGACGTGCTGCTCACTTTTACGAATTCCGGTCACATGCTTGGCGGTGCTATCTGTTCGCTGGAGATCTATGAGACAGAGAAGGACCCAAGTGGAAACACAACGGAGGAACGCCGTTGGAAACGAATAACATACACAGGCGATGTGGGACGTCTGCATAGCCATATATTACCGCCTCCACAATTATTTCCGCAATGCGATTATCTAATATGCGAATCCACTTATGGTGATCGGCTGCATGACGAACAAATGGTGACGGAAGAGCAACTTCTCGGAGTGGTGGAAGATACGTGTGTCTATCGTAAAGGCCAACTGCTTATCCCATCATTCTCTGTTGGTCGTACACAGGAGATAGTGTATGTGCTTAATCAGTTGTACAACGATGGACGTTTGCCGCAGATACCGGTCTATGTCGATTCGCCGATGTCCACCAACGCGACACAGATCTTCCGTATGTATCCCGAAGAGTTGTCAGACGAAGTACGCGATACCATGCAGTTTGATCCGGATCCGTTCGGCTTCAATACACTGCGCTATATAACGGATATACGCGAGTCCAAAGCCCTCAATCATAAGGAAGGCCCGTGTATCATCATTTCTGCCAGCGGCATGTTGGAGGCCGGACGAATCAAACACCATGTGGCCAACCATATATCCGACCCGCATTGCACTATTCTTATTGTAGGATACTGCGAGCCGACTACTCTCGGCGCACGTATTCAGGAACCCGGGTTGCAATGGATATCCATCTTTGGACAGGACCACCGGATCAAAGCACAGATAACTAAGATAGAAGGCTTCTCCGGTCATGGCGACTATAAGGAAATGATTGATTATTTTACTCGTAGTTTGCACGTGGATCAACTGAAACACACCTTCATTGTTCATGGCGATGAGAGTGCTGCCAATACGTACAAAGACCATCTGCATGAAGCCGGTTTCCGTAATATTTCTATTCCGGAGAAAGGAGAAATAGTTGAATTATAATACAACAAACATGGTTATGAAGAAATATTTTATTATTGCTGCATTATTTATGCTCGCAGCATGCGGCCAGAAATCCGCAACGCAATCCCAGTCTCAGGACTCAGTACAAACAGCAGACGAATCCAAGTATATCTCTTCTGATTTGCAATTATTCGATCTCTATGGCAATGTCGACAGCGTGACATTTGACTATGAGACAACACATTTCGATGAGAAAGGAAAGGTTTGCACCGCGAATGTCGCTATCGAACGTGACGAGCAAGGACGTATCGTTAAGTATGAGTTCGGTTCAATTGAGACAGTGGGAGATATGTGGTACGAAGATCAGTATTCCTACAACGAGAGTGGCGTGGTGGTTAAGAAGATACATAGCAGCATTTTCTCTTCTCAAACAATCACCTATTCCTATGACGAGGCAGGCCATGTAAAGCAGAGCATTGCCGAAGTTGCCGCTGAAGGCGAGGTATGGAAGGAGGAACAGAACTACACGCTCTTGGAGTTTGATGATCATGGCAACTGGACCAAACGCAAAGTTGAAGCGCCTGAGGAAGATGCATCTATAGAGGAGCGACAGATTTATTATCGCAACTGATTCTCCCGCATTTAGTAGACTTCTACTATCTGCCGTGATAGGCGACGAGTGATCTGGGATTTGGAGAGAGGCTTAACGCCCGTTGTCTCCAACCCGGTCACTCGTTGCGTTGCTTTGAGGACAACCGGTATCTCTGCTTTCTTTGTCCCGAGGATCTTAGCGTTAGTGGTTAGATTTTTCTCCAGAATGTATAGTTTGCCGTTGCGGCGTTGATAGATGGTGTTGTAATCAATATGTCCGGTTAGTTTCTGCAAACGGAATTTCTCTATCTGCGTGTCGCCCATATTGAATAGGTTCAACATTTGCAGTTGGTCAGCATCCAGTTTGACACCAAAAGGAATAGTGATCTGTACGTCAGCATGTTCAGAGAAACGGCGTACGGCGTATGTGTGCGAGTCAACTATATAATGACGTTTCATCGTTATCTTGAGGCAGCCGAGATATTTGCTGACTGTTTGAGTGTGGGTGAGAACGGTCTCACCTTCTGATTCGTTGGTGACTTGCCAATGACGTATATCATTCATCGCTTGTTCAAAATCATATCGCATATTGCCCATGGCGAATAGCGTGCGATGAACTACAACGCCCGAATCGACGGCATTGGCTGCATTGCGCAGTGCTGATTGAGAATGGCCCCTTGTGGCTTTCTTCTCCATTCGTTCTATGGAATTCCCGGCTAATATAGTATCAGCTAATGCCCTTTTTTCGGCGTTGAAGAAGCGTTTGCAGTATCTGCCTTGCCATTGTATGGAATCGTTGCCGTTCTTCTTGTATTCGGGCAAGACAACCACGTTGGAAATCATCTGCTCCATGCCCCATGTGCTACCATTGCTTTGCATTCGCACATCGCTCACTACGTTGTAGCGCACATTCTCGCGGGGAAACTCATCGCACATCTTCACATAGACGGAGTGGAGTAGAGTGGCCATCTGCTTGCGTTTGTTCTTTTGTTTGCTCGCCTTGGCTGCTACTACGGTCCCTTCTAATGCTATAGGCTGCTCTTTGAGTACAATAGACGCAACCGACTCGCTGTTGAAGGCGAAATAGTGCAGAGGGAGCGATTGCTTCTCATAGCCGATAAAACTGACTATCACCATACTATTGGATGATAGTTCGGCTTCGAAGCGAAAATAACCGTCACTATTGGTGGCTGTTCCTATTTCCGGCTGTTGCTCCGGATAGACTGTTGCATAGCCGACAGCATTGCCTTTCTCGTCAATCACACGGCCCTGATATACAGTTGCTGACACGGATACGAGGCAGTATATAGATAATATGATAGTAAACAATTTACGCATAACGCCGCAAAAGTACTGCTTTTTTTTTGAATACGCAAATTTATTACCCATTCTGTCAACTCTAAGTGTTAAAAAGCTTAATAAAAAAACAAGTGCGTAGCTTCACAGTTACGCACTAGCTTCGATTTCCCATTTCAGAGAAATCCAATCTACTTACTCATAATTGCTTGCATATAAGTGACAGAATCACTTATATAGGTAACGCTTGATAGAGCGTTTTGGGGTTTTTTCAAACTCTTGTGTTACTAACTCAATTGCACTAATTTGACTATATTGTGGCAGGTTCTTGTTCACCTGTACACGATTCTCTTCCATTTGTTGAACAATAGTCTTGCCGCCAAGTGCCTTCTGACCATCCGCTGTCGTATCAGGATAAACCAATGCTACCAACTTGTGGTCGCGATCCACTACAATTGACTCCACAACGCATGGTTGTGAGTTGAGCTTGTCCTCCAACTCTTCAGGATAGATATTCTGACCGGAAGGACCAAGAATCATGTTCTTGCTACGTCCGTGGATGTAGATGTTTCCTTCTTTGTCCAATATGCCAAGGTCGCCTGTTCGCATCCATCCGTCCTCGGTGAAGACTGCTTTTGTTGCTTCCTCATTCTTGTAGTATCCTTTCATGACGTTGATACCCTTTACTTGGATCTCGCCGTCCTTGGCTGTCGGGTCCTCAGAGTCAATGCGTACGTGGCATTGCTCAATACCCTTACCGCAACTATGGAAAGAGTATTTCCACGGGTCTTCGTAGCTGATCAGCGGGCCGCACTCGGTCATACCGTATCCCACGCAGTATTGGAAATTAATATCATGCAATACTTGTTCTACCTCTCCATTCAGTGCAGCGCCACCGATTATCAGGTAACGCAATTCCCCACCGAATGTTTTGTTCAATCCCTCTCTTACTTTACCACGAATGATATTCTTGAGGAACGGAGTCTTCCACATAATCTTAGCTATAGGGCTGCTAATCTTAGGCATAACACCTTTGCGGATAATCTTCTCCACTACCAGAGGCACTGTCAGAATCATAAACGGCTTGACTTGTGCAAAAGCCTTCATCAATATGGATGGAGTCGGAGCTTGCGTCAAGAAATATACTTGTGCTCCTTCACATATCTGATAGATGAACTCAAACATCAAACCAAACATGTGTGCGATTGGCAGCATCGAAAGCACTCTGTCGCCCGGTTTATGAGGAATACGCGTGTGTGCGAATTCTACGTTTCCGCTTAGACTCAAGTGGGTCAGCATTACGCCTTTCGGATTGCCGGTCGAACCACTGGTGTAGTTGATAACGGCCAGGTCATCCATATTGTTGGTCGGATAATTTACATCGTTGATAGTAAGTCCATTCGGATATGCCTTGGCAAACGCTTCATCGGCTTTCTCATACTCTTTGCGTACCTTGTCATCCGCCTCAATAATAGACATATCGTCCATAAAGATGGTAGCCATCAGACCTTTCATCTGTGTTGGATCAATCTTTTTCTTCACATTCGGACCGATATAGAGTAACGATGCTTCCGAGTGATCTACCAAACCGTATATACCTTCAGCCGTAAAATCTGGCAAGATACTTACTACCACTGCTTTGTATGACTCAACAGCCAGGAAAAGCAAACCCCAATTAGCGCAGTTACGACCGCAAAGCGCAATCTTATCACCTTCTTTGATTCCCAACTGTTTCCATGTTGTATGCAGTCTTGCTATTTCTGTAGCCACTTCTGCATAAGTGTAATGCTTCTCACCGTCAATATCTGTCATCGCCAGATTATTCCAGTTCGAACGCATGGTTTCTTGCAAATCCGCAAGATAATGTTTTGTCGCCATAATTCTATTTTTCAAATTCGTTGCAAAAGTACAACATTTTTTCCGAATGTCCGTTCGAAAGCTGAACTTTTACTCAATTTTAAGTAAATTATACATTGCGTAGTAACTTCTTTCGAGTAAGGAGAAGTCCATTTGAGTGCGCCCAAGACCACTATCGTAACTGTCTTTCACGTGCGTCATCATCAGTGCTATAAAGTCCACATCGATGCCGTGTCTAACCAATCCTGCGCGTTGACTGTTGTAGATGGCTTTCCGCCATAGTTCCAATTCCTTGAGCGAAAGACGTTGCGCACGACGATGGAGAGCCGGAAAACGACTATAGGCAGTGAACATCAGATTGTTGACATTACTGGTATTGACTGTCTTGTTCTCAAACGTCATTAAGGCTTTTTCCAAACTGCCCAGATACTGCATCATTGCGCGAATCATATCTTCCATGAGCACTGTGGACTCATCTACACTATTTAGTGCGCGTTGTTTAGGATCCAAGAAGTACTGTTCCATACAAGTCTGAAACAACTCGTCTTGGTCCTTGAAGTAATAATAGAGCGTACCGCGTCCCATGTCCAGTTGGTTCTGCAGGTCGGTGATACTCACGTTCTGATAACCCTCCAACGCATATAATTCCATCGCCTTGGCTATGATATACTCTTTTCTGTCTTTCATAATTTCAAATCTGCACTTTTTGTTCGTATTCATCCAAGGCCTGTCGCATCAGCAAGCGTCCTTGTTCTATGATTTCTTCTGCCTTGTCAAAATCGAAGGTCGTGTAAGCATATTGCGGCATGACGGCATGCACATCGGGCGGCGTGAGACGCAAGGCCATCAGCGTGTTTTGCTGTATCTGCATGTCTGACATGCGATCTACCATGCCGGCAAAACTGACTGCACGACCCAGATCGTTTGCACGTTCCATACGCACCTTATCTACACGTTTGCCTAATTGGCGCAACTGGTTTTCCCATGACTTAGGCACCGGTATGCCGCGTGCTTTGATGTCATGCAACTTGCCTTCCACGTCTATCGGCTCGTATTCGTTATCTATGGGCATACTGTCTTTGCCGCTTATGTCCATTGCCACCAGTATATCTCCCTCGTGACGCTCTACTATATGTAGTGGTAGCGGATTGAGTATACCGCCGTCTATGAGCAAACGCTGGCCTATCTGTACCGGCTGGAAGAACAGCGGGATACTGATGCTGGCGCGTACAGCTTCGAATAGACTGCCGGAGCGAAAAACAATCTCCTCGGTGTGTATCATATCTGACGCTACGATGGCGCAAGGGATATTCAGTTGTTCTATCGGTCGGTCGGGCACTATCTTCTCCAACTCTTTGATGATACGTTGCCCTTTGACCAACGAATTACCACTCAGCAGATTGATGTCCATCATTCGGAGAATGAGCTGCTTGTCCACCTGTAGAAACCACTCTTTGGCTTCTTTCAACTGACCTGCCGCATACATGCCGGCTATGATTGAACCCATAGAACAACCGGCTATACTGCTGATGGTATAGCCGCGTGATTCCAATTCCTCAATGGCACCTATATGTGCCAAGCCGCGTGCGCCGCCGGAACCTAAAACAAGTGCAACCCGCTTGTCTGATATGTGCGAAGTATTTCCTGCCATTTATACTTCCTTAGCAGGAATCAGTTTCTCTCTGATCTTGATATAGATTGTCTCACCCTTTTTAGCATAAGCGGTCTGTACGTATCCCATTCCTATTCCCACCTTGGTGTTAGGTAGCATGATGCCGGAGGTGACATTACCAATCGTATTGCCCTTCTCGTCGCAAATCTCGTATCCGTTGCGCGGAATAGCGCGCTCTTGGCACTCAAAATGTACCAATTTGCGCTTAACGCCTTCTGCTTTTTGCTTCTTAAGATACTCGCAATCAATAAACTCTTTAGCATCCAGTTTGGTGATCCAACCCAATCCGGCTTCCAATGGTGAAGTGGTATCGTCTATGTCATGACCGTACAGGCAGAACCATTTCTCCAGACGCAGACTGTCGCGTGCGCCGAGACCGATAGGAGCCAAACCGAAAGGTTTACCCACTTCGAACAAGGCATCCCATATCTGCTTGCCGTTCTCTGCAGGGAAATAAAGCTCAAAACCTCCTGCGCCGGTATAGCCCGTATTACTCAGTATTACACCCGGCACTCCGGCAAAACTCCACTCGCGGAAAGCGTAGTAATCGATGGACTTGAGGTCTGCGTCTGTCAGCAATTGCAACATCTCTGTCGCTTTCGGTCCTTGTACTGCCAATTGGCCATAACGCTCGCTGGCGTTCTCCAGACTCAGGTTGCCCCAGTCTTTCTGCTTGGACGGTTCGCCTCCGGATGCTATCCGGTTCACCCACGCCCAGTCTTTGTCTATATTGCCGGCATTGACTACCATCAGATACTTGGTTGTTGAGTATTTGTAGATAATCAGGTCGTCCACTATACCGCCTTTGCCGTTGGGCATACAGGTATATTGCGCTTTGCCTGCCGGGATGACGCTCAGGTCGTTGGTGGTGATATATTGCAGAAAATCCAGTGCTTTGTCACCTTTAACCCAAAACTCGCCCATATGGCTCACATCAAATACACCGACTCCTTCGCGCACAATCATGTGTTCTTGATTGATGCCGGTCGGGTATTGTATAGGCATGTTGAAACCGGCAAACTCTGCCATCTTTGCGCCCAGCGCAATGTGGATGTCGGTAAACGGTGTTGTTTTTAACATATGTGTATTAAATTAGTGTTATTTTAATATGTTTCTATAAACGCTTGTATTTGGCGGTTAACAAACTCATAATTATCATTGTTGGAATTATGTTTTGCATTAGGTACGATGACAAATGGCAACTTTCTTCTTGCAGCCCATCTCCGGTTGTACTTTATTAATCCCCCAAGGCGGTCGTTTTCTCCCATTATAATCAACACGGGACACTCCGGAATCGGAATGGTGTGACTTTCTATACTCTCTGCTATAATTTTGAATCCATAAGCCAGCAGATCATACAAATCATCACCATATGCCTGATACATCTTTTGCATGAGCACTTGACCGTATTCAGTTTCCGAACATGCAGATATCATCTCTTTTTTTAAAGCGTTTATGGGATAAATTCTAAACATCATTCTGAGGTGTTTGAGTATCCACAACTCTGCTTTTGAGAAATATACACGTTCGATAGGCCCCGAATCAATAGATACAACTCCTTTTATTTCATGCGGAAAAAGTGACATATATTCCATGGCTAGAAAACCGCCTTTCGATTGGCCTATTAGGAACAAAGGCGCGTTGCTTATGCCATTTTGAATCACAATTTCATGCAACCACTGTGCTTCTTGTTCTAAAGAGAAATTTAGTTTAAACGGGCGAGATAATACATGACCGGGAGCGTCCCAAGTGAGGATGTTGCAGTTGTTGCCAAAGAAATCTATCTGTTTCTCAAATAGTGTGTGGTCTACTGACAAACCTGGTAGGAACACCAAACACAAACGCCCTGGAAGGAAATCGTTCTTCCAGTAACAAATAATTCCATGGGGCGTTGTATAAGTGAATTTGGTCAGCATAAGGAGGACTATTTTGCTCTCTTGATGATTTCCAAAATTACTTCGCTTGCTTTCTCCAGCGACGGAATCGGCAAGTATTCATAGCGGCTGTGGAAGTTCTCACCGCCGGCGAAGATGTTCGGACACGGCAGTCCTTCGAACGACAAGCGTGCGCCATCCGTGCCGCCACGTATCGGTTTGACGATAGGTGTGATGCCGCAAGCGGTCATAGCTTCCTTGACCAAGTCAATAATGTGCATCACCGGCTCAATCTTCTCGCGCATATTATAATACTGGTCGCGCATCTCTATCTCCGCTGTTCCATCACCGTATTCACGGTTGACCTTGCGAACCAGGTGTTCCAGTTCGCGTTTGCGACTCTCGAAACGAGTGCGGTCGTGGTCACGGATGATATAGCTGAGCGTCGTCTCTTCTACTGTTCCGTTCATGCTGATCAGATGGTAGAAACCTTCGTATTCCTGTGTGTGCTCCGGCGTCTCCCAACGCGGCAACATAACAGCCAATTGGTAAGCAATACGCATGGAGTTCTGCATCTTGTGATACGCCATACCCGGGTGTACATTCACACCGTGCACATGTATCTTGCATGCTGCAGCGTTGAAGTTCTCAAACTCCAACTCGCCGATAGCGCCACCATCCATGGTGTACGCAAAGTCGCAACCGAAGGCCTTGACGTCAAAGTGGTCTGCGCCCTGTCCTATCTCCTCGTCCGGAGTGAAGCCAACGCGTATCTTGCCGTGCTTGATCTCCGGGTGCTCAATCAGATATTCCATGGCGCTCACTATCTCGGCGATGCCGGCTTTGTCGTCGGCGCCAAGCAGCGTCTTTCCGTTGGTGACAATGATATCTTGACCGATATAATTCTTTATCTCAGGATATTTGGCGGTCTCCAAGACGATATGCTCGTCCTCGTTGAGCACTATATCCTTGCCGTCGTAGTTCTTTACGATACGTGCCTTGATGTTCTTTCCGCTGGCATCGGGAGCTGTGTCCATGTGAGCGATAAAACCGATGGTGGGTCTTCCCTCGCAATTGGCCGGTAGAGTTGCCATGATATAGCCGTTGCTATCCAGCGATACTTCCGTCAATCCTACTTGTCTCAACTCGTCTGCCAGGCATTGGGCGAACTCCATTTGTCCCGGAGTACTTGGGGTCATGTTGGTGTTCTCGTCACTCGTCGTGTGAAAGGACACGTACTTCAAAAATCGATCTACTATATTCATCAAAGTGTGTAATTATAATCTGAAGATAACTGCAATTATGTAGATAATCAGCAATACGGCTGCCGCAATGAACAACTCGTGTGAGTACGGCCAGTGCATGTATCTGAACAATATACCAAGCAGTATTACTGCGATAACTAATGTCAAACTGATTCCACGAAATACTTTCATAATATTCTTGTTTTAAGAGATGATTATTCTGTTTTTTTCTTATTTGTTACCGCCGAACAGGCTGAGCAACGTACCGATTGATGTAGCGTATTGCGCTGCCGTGTTGGCATATTGTGCTGCGGTGTTGGCTGTGCTCTGAACCTGCGTAGTGGTGTTCTTAACGGTGTCGCTGTTCTTCACCATATCTACCAGGCTGTTGGTTACTGTCTCCACATTGTCCTTGGTAACCAGGCCCAGCGAACTGGCTATCAGACCTTTGCTGAACTCGCCCAGATAAGTCTTGTCCTGATAATTCTCTTTCAGACCCTCGCAGTTGGCCAGCAATGTAACGGTATTGAGGATATTCTGCATATTCTTATAGTCGTATTTGTTGCCATCTGCTTTGTATTGGTTATACAGAGCGAGCATTGCATTTCCTGCGCCTTGTCCGGCTGATGAAGCGGCATTGGCTGACGTGACCGTTGGAGCGGCGGTTGTCGTGACAGGCTGATCGCCACGAGCCGGCTGTTCTGCCGGTGTTGACGTAGTTGCGTTACGCGTAAAACCACATCCGGCAACCATCATTGCGGTTGCAAATAAAATAAAATTCTTTTTCATAATACTATATTCATTTTGTTAAACTCCTTATTATCAAAAGCGATTATGTTGTCGCATACATTCTCACACATCGCTATGCGGCCTTCCCATGTCCCTGTGCCCGTGTGTGGTGACAGAACGACATTCGGCAGTTTTAACAGTTCCGGCGTTATATGCGGTTCGTGTTCATATACATCCAATGCCGCGCCGGCTATGATGCCGCTTCTGAGTGCTTCCACCAACGCTTCTTCATTTACGTGCGCACCGCGCGCGCTATTTATAAGGTATGCCGTACGTTTCATCATTCCTAACTCCGGCTTGCCTATCAGGTGATGCACCTCTGGCGTGTATGGCAGGTTGAGACTCACGAAATCGCTATCTTGCAGCAATGTCTGAAAATCTACGTATTGCGCGCCGTATAGTTGCTCCGTGCGTTCGTCCAGGCGATGACGGTTGTGGTAGATGATTTTCATGCCGCTGGCCACCGCACGGCGCGCCAATGATTGTCCTATTCTTCCCATACCGACGATTCCCAGTGTCTTGCCGTAGAGCGAGTGACTCAGATTGTTCATCACTCCGAATATACTTTCGCCATTCGCTCCATCGCCTTTCTCCCTTACTAATCTGTCGAACTCCGACACACGGCGCGCCACATCTATCATCAGCGCAAATGCCAATTCCGCTGTCGGCTCTATCACCGGCTGCGGAGTATTAGTCACGCGTATTCCGCGCGCACGGCACGCTTCTAAATCAATGTTATTATATCCTGCGCCGAAATTGGCTATCAACTGTAGATGGGGCATCGCATCTATCATCTCACCGGAGACACGAAAGTCAAAAGTACTAACCAGCACTTCTGCTTCTTCCGGATTGGCATACAGGCTATGCGACGAAAGACGCTGAAAACCCTCACGAGGCAACGATGTAGTGAATGCAATCTTCATTTCATTACAAAATTCCGCGCAAAAGTACTAAAAAAAAATAATATATGCAAAAAAAATCTGCTTTCGAGTACTTTTTTCTATAAATATGCATTTTTTGTTGAAAAAAATGTAACACAACATTGTGTATCTCAAATATAACTTAATCAGGCTTTTACACCATCTGCAACGCGCATAACGCTATTTTTTTATTGTGCAAATGTTTGGCTGTTTCAAAAAAAATGTAGTACCTTTGCCGCGGAATTTGGTTGCTATTAAAAGAAAAAATAAAATATTTTTTTAGGTTATTTCTTTGAGAGCTTTTTATAACCACCATATAGGCGGTGCTTGATTCGTATCAGACATCGCTTTTTTGCTGCTGTATCTCTGCCGCTTCTTTTGTGTCGTTCTTTGATTAATCCGCTGTCAATTACGGCAACAAGACGGCAACAAGACGGCAAAAGCACGGCAACAAACCGAGACAATTACCTGATAATAACGATAGTGTACCCCCATTGGGGGGACACCTCAGTTTGAATAAATAAACAACATGTATTATTAACTAGTACTAAACATTTATGAAAAAGATCTATTCTTTTGCTCTCGCCCTTGTGGCAATGAGCATGACCGTAAGCGGCGCGAGAGTGGCTGATTAACTCACGTTCCTTTCGGTTACTTTAAAGAAAACACATTTGAGGAAAATTTGAGAAAAGTGGCATGTGTATTTGCACATGTCATTTTTTTTTAGTAATTTTGCGGCCGATTTTGCGTATATGCGCGCAAAACAATTCACGTAAACAACATATAACACAGATATCTATTATGGAATTTAAGTATGCACCGATGTTTCAACTCGGCGAAGACAAAACGGAGTATTATCTGCTGACCAAAGATCATGTGTCGGTCGGCAATTTCGAAGGACATGAGATTTTGAAGGTGGAGCCGGAAGCCCTGACGTTGATGGCTCAACAGGCATTCCACGACGTAAGTTTTATGCTTCGCCGCGCCCACAACGAGCAGGTGGCTAAGATATTGCGCGACCCGGAAGCCAGCGCCAACGATAAGTATGTAGCACTGACCTTCCTGCGCAACGCAGAAGTGGCATGCAAAGGTCAGTTGCCATTGTGCCAAGATACCGGAACCGCTATCATTCATGGCGAGAAAGGACAGGAAGTCTGGACAGGATTCTGCGACGAAGAAGCATTGAGCAAAGGTGTATATAATACATATACCGAGTGCAACCTGCGTTACAGCCAGAATGCGCCGCTGAACATGTACGACGAGGTGAACACCAAGTGCAACCTGCCGGCACAGATTGACCTGGAGGCAACAGAAGGCAACGAATACCGTTTCCTCTGCGTGACCAAAGGTGGTGGTAGCGCCAACAAGACTTATCTGTATCAGGAGACCAAGGCACGTATCCAGAATCCGGGTACACTGATTCCCTTCCTTGTGGAGAAGATGAAGAGCCTCGGAACAGCGGCTTGTCCGCCTTACCATATCGCTATCGTCATCGGTGGTACGAGTGCGGAGAAGAACCTGCTGACCGTTAAGTTGGCTTCGACACACTATTATGACTCACTGCCGACATCAGGCGACGAGACAGGACGCGCTTTCCGCGACGTAGAACTGGAGAAACAACTGTTGCAAGAGGCCTATAAGATCGGCTTGGGTGCACAGTTTGGCGGTAAATATATGGCTCACGACGTGCGCGTAGTACGTCTGCCGCGTCACGGTGCCAGCTGCCCGATCGGTTTGGGTGTCAGCTGCTCGGCCGACCGTAATATCAAATGTAAGATCAACAAAGACGGTATATGGATTGAGAAACTGGATAATAATCCTGCCAGCCTCATTCCTGCTGAGTTGCGCCAGGCTGGCGAAGGCGATGCGGTACGTATCGACCTCAACCAACCGATGAAGGATGTGTGCGCTATCCTGACCAAATATCCTATCGGTACACGTTTGAGCCTGAATGGTACGATTATTGTAGGTCGTGATATAGCTCACGCTAAGATCAAAGCACGTCTGGATGCAGGCGAACCGATGCCGGAGTATCTCAAGAACCATCCTATCTACTATGCCGGACCGGCTAAGACTCCGGCAGGCATGGCTTGCGGTTCGATGGGCCCGACCACGGCGGGTCGTATGGATCCGTATGTAGATGAGTTCCAGGACCACGGAGGCTCTATGATCATGTTGGCTAAGGGTAACCGCTCCATTGATGTGACTAACGCTTGCCAAAAGCACGGAGGTTTCTATCTCGGCTCTATCGGTGGCCCTGCAGCTATCTTGGCGCAGAACAATATCAAGTCCATCGAGTGCGTCGAGTATCCGGAATTGGGCATGGAGGCTATTTGGAAAATTGAGGTGGAGAACTTCCCTGCATTCATCTTGGTGGATGACAAGGGCAACGACTTCTTCAAGCAACTCAAGCCGTGCCAGGGATGCACTATTATGTAATTAAAGTTTAAATAATCGAATATTTTGGCAGAGGAAAAAAGAAAGAAATATAGGTTGGCATTGCTGGAAGACCGCACGTTGCGTGAGGTCTTTCACTTGCACCTAAACGCATTAGGCGCCTTCTCGGTGTTGACGGTCAGCTTCTTCGTACTGATAGCTCTGCTGTCTGTACTGGTTATCTTCACTCCGATGCGTAATATTCTACCGGGATATAACGAGAGCGTTCGCCAGCAGTTGATAGATGAGTCAGCACGCGTAGATTCGTTGCAAAACAGTTTGGCGCTCCAACGCCAATATTTGGATGTTATCAAGCAATTGACAGCCGGAGATATTCATTCTGACAGTGTACAGAGTCTGGACTCGCTGCAGATGGTTCAGCGAGCTATGATATTGGAAGAACGCAGTGAGGCTACTGATGAGTTTGTGGCGCAATATGAGCAGAAGGAGAAAAACCAACTGCAACTGTTTGACCCGGAGGCTTCCCGCAGAACACAGACGCTCTTTAGACCCGTGCATGGCGTCGTGATGCAATCGGCTGACATAGCCCGTCATGAGTACGGCGTGCGTCTGCGCGTGAGTAAGAATGAGAATGTGCTATCCGTGTTACGCGGAACGGTGGTGTATGTTGAGCGCGATTTGGACAATCTCTATTCCATAGTAGTGCAACACCATCAGTATGTCAGTATCTATCGTCACGTGGGACTTGTGTTCAGAGGTGTTGGCTCGCAAGTGCAGGCTGGAGAGTCGCTGGGTATGATGAATGGCGAAGACGACTTGGTATTTGAGATCTGGAGAGCCGGACAACCGCTTAATCCGGAAGAAGCAATCGTGTTTCAGTAGAAAAAGTGGTGTGTAAAGTGTAAGGTGTATGGAAGAACGAAAAAAGAAGAGAATAGCCATTTTAGGTAGTACGGGTAGTATAGGAACACAGACGCTGGATGTGGTTCGTCGCCACCCTGACCGCTACGAGGTGTATGCCATTTGTGCGCACAGAAGTGTGGATTTGCTTATTGAGCAGGCTCGAGCGTTCCATCCGGAGGTGGTGTGTATAGCTGACGAGAGTCTGTATTCCACCTTGCGCGATGCGCTGCAAGATATGCCTGTTAAGGTGTGGAGTGGAGCAGATGCCATTGCGCAGATGGTGACCATGCCGAGCATCGACGTGGTAGTGGCTGCCATGGTC
The DNA here is from genome assembly GCA_024689005.1 of Paludibacteraceae bacterium. Taxonomy (GTDB): domain Bacteria; phylum Bacteroidota; class Bacteroidia; order Bacteroidales; family Paludibacteraceae; genus Colicola. The sequence goes on along the minus strand of JAILDU010000005.1, from coordinate 9,041 downwards.
GGGTACGCAGGTTTGCGTCCGACAATCGAGGCTATCAAAGCCGGTAAGACCATCGCCCTTGCCAACAAGGAGACACTGGTTGTAGCAGGTGAAATCATCTGCCGTTTGGCTCTTGAACACCACACACCTATTTTGCCTGTGGATAGTGAACACAGCGCAATCTTCCAGAGTCTGGTGGGCGAAGACAAGAACGAGATAGAGAAGATCTTATTGACAGCCAGCGGTGGTCCGTTCCGTACGTTCACACTGGATCAAATGCGCAGCGTGACAGCATCTGATGCACTCAAACATCCTAATTGGGATATGGGAGCCAAGATAACCATCGATTCGGCCTCCATGATGAACAAAGGTTTTGAGGTGATTGAGGCCAAGTGGCTGTTCGGCGTGCCGGTTGAGAAGATACAAGTATTGGTTCATCCGCAGAGTATCGTCCATTCTGCCGTACAATTCACTGACGGGGCCATCAAAGCGCAGTTGGGCGCGCCGGATATGCGTCTGCCGATACAGTACGCACTCTCTTTTCCGGAACGATTGGCTGCCGATTTTCCGCGTGCAGACTTGTTCAGCCTGGGTAGTTTGACTTTTGAGAAACCGGATCTGGAGCGATTCCCTAATCTGCGTTTGGCCTATGAGGCTATGCAACGTGGCGGCAACATGCCTTGTGTGCTCAATGCCGCAAACGAAGTGGTCAATCTGGCATTCCGTCAGGGGCGCTGCGGATTCCTGCAGATGAGCGATATCATCAGCACAACAATGGCGAAAGCGGATTTTATCGGCAAACCGACTTATGAAGATTATGTAGCAACTGATGCCGTAGCTCGCCAAATAGCAGAAGAATTGATATAATAGATAAATGATATTCAAATGATAATAAAAGCACTGCAATTGATATTAGCGTTGTCCTTCTTGGTGTTGATTCACGAGTTGGGACACTTTATTTTCGCGCGCATTTTCCGCGTGCGTGTGGAGAAATTCTATATGTTCTTCAATCCGTGGTTCTCACTCGTCCGTTTCAAGAAGTTCGACGGCAAATGGCACGTCAAGTTTCTTGCCAAGAATGAAGACGAAGAGTGGGCTGCACATCCCCAAACAACAGAGTGGGGTATCGGATGGCTACCGGTTGGCGGCTATTGCGCTATTGCCGGCATGGTGGACGAGACGCATAAGACGGAAGATCTGGCTGCTAAGGCAGAGGACTGGGAATTCCGCGCTAAACCGGCATGGCAACGCTTGCTCATCATCATGGGCGGTATATTGGTTAACTTCGTCGGTGCGCTGGTCATCTACACAATGTTGTTGTGGCACTGGGGACAAGACACCTTGCCGCTAAAGAATGTGACGAGCGGTCTCTACTATTCGGAGATACTTCAGAGCGAAGGATTCCAACAGCAGGACAAGATCCTTTCTGTTGACGGCGAAGAACCGCAAGACTTGTCAGAGATAGTACAGAGCATCATCATCGAGGGTAAGCAGAATGTGCTGGTTCTGCGCGGACAAGATACCGTGGCACTGACTGTGTCTAAAGATCTGGGAACGCGCTATCTGGCTTTGCAAAACGAATTCGATCGTAAGGAGCGCGAGAAAAGCCGTGCTGACAAAACATATCAGAAGCAACGTTATGTACTGCTCAGCGAGTGGGTGCCCTTTGTCATAGACAGCGTGTTGCCGAACAATGCTGCCGATATGGCCGGTATGAGAAAGGGGGATAGTATAGTAGCCGTAGCCGGTGTGCCGACTCCTTGTGACGTCATGGTTATGCAAGAACTGCAGCAACATCCGTGCGACTCTATCACGATTGATTATTATCGTGCCGGCGAACTGCAAACGGCTCATCTCTTCATCGGTGACCAAGGTAAAATAGGCGTTGTTGCACGATGGAAATACAATTATTTTGAGGTAGAACATACTGATTATAATTTCTTGCAGGCTATACCTGCCGGTATCAAGTATGGTTGGGACGTCCTGGCTATGTATATTAAGCAGTTCCGCCTCGTGTTTACCAAGGAAGGCGCGCAGTCGTTGGGCGGATTCGGCGCTATTGGCAATATGTTCCCGAGTACATGGAGCTGGTATCTGTTCTGGAATATGACCGCTTTCCTCAGTATTATTCTTGCCTTCATGAATTTCCTGCCTATTCCTGCTTTGGACGGCGGATATATACTATTCCTGTTAGTTGAGATGATCACGCGTCGTAAGCCGAGTGATAAGTTTCTGGAGAAGGCCAATGAGGTCGGCTTCTGGTTGCTCCTGGCGCTCCTGATATTTGCTAACGGAAACGATATATTTAAAATATTCTTCTAACTCCCCCCGTCCCCCTCGACAAGGGGGAGAAATGAAGCATGATAACAGAGTGTAAATTGGCAGATCCGATATTATATCCTATATTGAAGGAGAATGCTTCTGAAAACAAAAATAAGCCAACAGAAGCTGAATCTGCAATGTGGGCGTTGATCCGTAAACGACAATTAGGATGTACGTTTCGGAGACAATAAATAATTAATCAGTACATAGTTGATTTTGTTTGTATTGGAAAGAGATTGATTATCGAGATAGACGGAGCCTACCATTTTACAGAAGAACAGAAGAAAGAGGATGCAATCCGTGAACGCCGTTTAGCGAAAATGGGTTTTTCCATTCTGCGTTTTAAAAACGAAGAAGTATTATTCTCCCCACACCAAGTGGTGGAAAAGATAAAAGAATTATTATGATTAACAAGACAGAGCCAACAGCGCAATCATCCCCCTTTTCGAGGGGGAACGAGGGGGTGTCTATCCATCCTTCTTCTTATGTGGACGAAGGATGCGTAATTGGTCAGGGCACTAAGATTTGGCATTTCAGCCATATCATGTCCGGGTGCAAGATAGGAGAGAACTGCAATATCGGTCAGAACGTAGTTATCTCGCCGGATGTGGTATTGGGCCGTAACTGCAAGATTCAGAACAACGTGTCGGTTTATACCGGCGTGCGATGCGAGGACGATGTGTTCCTCGGCCCGTCGATGGTTTTCACTAACGTCATCAATCCCCGCGCGGCTGTGTCGCGTAAAGACGAGTACAAACAGACAATCATCAAGAAGGGTGCCTCGGTCGGTGCTAACGCCACCATCGTCTGCGGACACACACTCGGCGAGTATTGTCTGATAGGCGCCGGCAGTGTGGTGACCAAAGATGTACCCGCTTACGCTCTCATGGTGGGCAATCCCGCCAGACAAATAGGTTGGGTCAATGCACATGGCGACAAGTGTGCTACACTCGAAGAAGCAATGAAAAACTGAATACTGAAAACTGATAACTGAATACTATTATGATACAGAGAATACAGACTTTATATTTATTAGCAGTAGTAATATTGGGTATTACTCTTTGCTTTGTGCCTGTGGTACAATTGGTGACGCCTGCTGATGCAGCTGAACTGCAGGTATGGGAATTGTCTGCCGTCGGTGGCGCTCCTGTTCAAGGATTATGGGGACTCCTGCTGACTACAGCGCTCATTCCGTTCCTGGCTCTCGTAGATATTTTCCTATACAAAAAACGCTTGTTGCAGGCTCGATTGAATATCTTTAGCAGTATGCTTTGTTTGGGCTATTATGGTGTGTTGGCTATTTATATATGGCAGGCTAAATTGGCGCTCGGCGTAGATTGGCATATCATGCCATGGGCATCTATCCCTCTGGTTTGCATGGTTCTAACGCTGATGGCTACTCGTCGCATTCTGAAAGATGAGGCTTTGGTTCGTGCTGCCGACCGCATAAGATAATAGATAATTAATTAAATAGATACTTAAAATGATTCTTCTACAAGACCTCGCGATATTACCTACTGATTCGCTGGTTATTCCCGCTGATTCGCTCCGCCAGGGTGCGCAGCAAATGATTGAATATGCCAAGTCGGACCCGCAAGGGTTCTGGCAGACCGTCGGGCAAACGATGTTGCAGTTTGGACTCAAAGTGCTGGCTGCTCTGGCATTGTACCTAATCGGTATTTGGCTGATTGGTTTGGTGAAGAAAGGCCTGAAGCGAATGTTCGCGCGCCGTAAGACCGAACAGACATTGGCTTCTTTTGTCAGTTCGTTTGTCTCTATTTCCTTAACCATTGTGCTGATTATCATTTCCATCAGTACTCTTGGTGTAAATACCACTTCGCTTGCGGCCCTGTTGGCTGCCGGAGGTATGGCCATCGGTATGGCTTTGAGCGGAACCGTACAGAATTTTGCCGGAGGAATCATGTTGCTGGCTTTCAAACCCTTCAGAGCAGGCGATTTTATTGAAGCTCAAGGACATAGCGGCAAAGTGGTGGAGGTACATATCACATCCACCAAGATCCTAACGCCGGACAACCGTGTGGTCATTCTGCCTAACGGCGCTCTGTCCAATGGCACAATCAATAATTTTAGTGGTCGTCCGTTGCGTCGCTTGGAGTGGGAAGTGAGCGTTTCTTATGGCGTGGATGCTGCTAAGTGCAAAGAGGCTATTTTGGCCATTCTCAATAGTGACGAACGTGTGCTGCATGACAAGATGGATGCCAAGAAACTGTACAAAGAGTTGGATCTCAAGAACTATCAGCTCTCTACGGTTGACTATAAGATGGACGCTATTCCTGCACCGTTTGTCGGACTCAAATCGCTCAATTCCAACGATATAACTTTCGTCGTGCGTGCTTGGGTACGTGGAGACGATTATTGGGATGTGTTCTTCGCTATGCAAGAGCGTTTCTATACCGAACTGCCGCCACAGGGCTTCACTTTCGCTTATCCGCATATCGAGATTGTCAAAAGCTGATATCTGACTACTGATGGCCGAGTGCTTATTGGGCAAATCATTGAGTGAACTGCAAGAAGTGGCACTAAGTGTCGGCTTGCAGAAGTTCGCAGGCAAACAGCTTGCGGAGTGGCTCTATGTGCGCCGTGTCTCCTCGTTCGATGAGATGACTAATATATCTCTCAAGGGACGTGAAGCACTCAAGTCTAACTATGTTATCGGGCGGCACGCGCCTGTGCGAGAAGCCGTCAGTGTGGATGGCACACGCAAATATCTGTTTGAGACATCAAGGGGTGTAGTAGAAGCTGTCTATATTCCCGAAGATGACCGTGCGACGCTATGTGTCTCGTCTCAGGTAGGTTGTAAGATGGGATGTCGTTTTTGTATGACAGGTACATTGGGCTTCCACGGACATCTCTCTGCCGCGGATATTCTCAACCAGATCTTCGAGATAGATGCACTGGCCGTCAGCCGCAAGCAATCTGCTCTCAGCAATCTCGTCTTTATGGGAGAAGGTGAACCGATGGATAATCTTGACCAAGTGTTGCGTACCTTGGAGATCATGACCGCCGATTATGGTTGCGCGTGGTCACCCAAGCGCATTACTGTCTCAACGGTCGGTATTCCTGCTATGAAGCGCTTCCTGGATGAGAGTGAATGTCATCTGGCGGTCTCCATGCACAATCCTTTTTCCGCAGAAAGGGCACAAATCATGCCGGCGGATAAGATGTATTCTATCACGCAAGTGGTGTCGCTGCTCAGGCAATACGATTGGACTCACCAACGTCGTGTTAGTTTCGAATATATATGCTGGGGCGGGTCGAGCGGCTCGACACCCGAGAATGCTATTCAGCGTAACGACACGCCACGCCATGCACAGGAGTTGCTCCGCTTGCTCAAAGGCTTGGATTGTCGAATTAATCTTATCCGTTTTCATGAGGGAGTGGATCGTGCTTTCCCTGCTTCGGATGAGAAGCAGATGGTCTGGCTGCGTGACTACCTGACCGAGCATGGCATCACCACTACTATCCGCCGTTCGCGCGGCGAAGATATTCTTGCAGCCTGTGGTATGCTCGTCAATGCCCTGCAGAAGGATTGAACCGATCGGTTGTTATTCGGATGACTCGTTTTTTTCTTTTACGAAGATGTAAACAGCTAATGTCGGTAACGCGACCAAAAGCAGTAGCATAATCTCTACTAAGGCATAAGAACCGAAATAGTCAACTAATGATTGAAATCCTATTATTCCATCAACCAGTAAGACCAGAATGCCAAACCAGCAGAGGAAAAAAATGGCAGTAAATTTTATTTTCCTTTTCTTCAGTTTCATATTTCGCTGCGAAATTACTAAATTTTTTCTTAACCTGCAAATTTATTGAGCAAAAAAATCGTTCTGACCCGTATTAAGCCGAGACACAACTGAGAAACATGGTCCTGACATTCAAATTGTGTCCACACTGTTGTCAAATTGTCGTATCAGTGTCACGACAATCTCCATGACCACTAATTCTGCATCCCCCTCGATAAGGGGGGGGATGGGAAGGTGGGAGGGCAAAAAAAAAGCGGCGCAAGAGCGTCGCTTTTTGTCTTACAGTGTGCCGAGGGCGAGGCAGGTGAGTCCGGCGAGGATGCCCAGCATCGCCAGCACTTTCTTCCACGGGTCCGGCTCCTTGAGGTAAATGAGACCGTAAGCAAAACCTAAGACCGTTCCGCCACGACGTATTGTGCTGACTACTGCTATCAGCGAACTCGGGTCGCTGAGCGCTAACATATAGACATTATCGCTGATAACCAAGAAGACGGAAATCATGATAATAGGAAGTATGTCTGCAACGGAAAACGACGGCAGGAGAGTGGAGGCGGGTGATGCGGACCGGCGACGACTATGCGTCAAGTGGATATTCTTCCTGTTCTCAACCATCCAGACTATAACCATCAGAACCGCCTGATAGAGCGTGTAATAGACTTGTACCGCGTTGTGGTCGAAATGGCGCATCATATACTTGTCGTACAATCCGGAACAAGCGCCCAGCAGGATGGCTAAAGCCAGACAGATATAGTATTTGTTGTCGTGAATCTTGCTCTTGAGTCCTCTCTTGCCGGCAGTATGCTGCGGTTTCTTGAAAGAAAAAGCGAAGATGCTGCCTATTGCCAGCAAGACTCCTGCCCACTGCCAACTGTTCAATCGCTCGCCGAAGATGAGCAATGCGCCGATCAGTGTCCACATCGGACGTGTGGCTTGCCACGGACTGACGACCGAGATAGGCAGATGTTTGAGTGACATGTATGAGAAAATCCAGCTGCACAGCACGATACACGATTTGACGAAAGTCAGCAAGTGAGCATGCCATTCCATCTCGGGCACGAAGAAAAGAGTGTCGCTCATCATCTGAGGACACACGCGCGAGAGAACCAATGGAATACTAAGTATCAGACTGCTGATCAATACGCTGAGCGTCAGCACATTGATAACACGTTGGTTGCGCAACGCAATCTTCTTACTAATATCATATCCGCCCAAACACAGGGCGGATATGAAAGCGAGTAAAACCCACACGGTTTGTTAATGTTTAATGTGTTATGTGTGATGTGTAGTATTACTTGTACAAGAATCGTTTGATGGATTTCTTAGGAGTCTTCTCAAACGGTTTTTCCTGAACCTCTATATTCGAGACCTTGCTGTACGAAGGAATGAGCTTGTTGAGCCTCTCGAGGTTAGCACGCATGATCTGCTGTATCTCCTCGAGAGTCTTGCTCTTGGTTTGTGCCTCATCCGGGAAGACGAGTGCCACCAGTTTGCCTTCGCGTTCGATGACCAGCGATTCGCCGACAGCCTCCTGGTTGTTGAGTTTGTCCTCTATCTCTTCCGGATAGATATTCTGTCCCGAAGCGCCAAGAATCATGGTCTTGTTGCGACCCTTGAGGTAGATATTATGTTTCTTGTCGAGTCGTCCGAGGTCGCCGGTTCGCATCCATCCGTCTTCAGTGAAGACAGCCTTGGTGGCTTCCTCGTTCTTGTAATAACCGAGCATGACGTTTTCTCCTTTGACGAGAATCTCTCCGATGCCGGCTTCGTTAGGTTGGTCAATCTTGACATCCATATTCATCACCGGAACACCTCCGGAACGTGCCTTGAAGTACTTAGGCGGGTTGCCACCGATGAGCGGTCCGCACTCGGTCATGCCGTAGCCGATGGAGAGCGGGAAATGGATATCCATGAGACATTTCTCAACGATAGGGTTCATGGCAGCTCCGCCGCAGATGAAGTAGCGCAGACGGCCTCCGAACGCGTTGCGCAGACCCTTCTTGACGCTGCTCTTGAGTATACTGCCCACGATAGGCGTGTGCCAGAAGGCGCGAATAATCTTCTTGCTGAGCGTCGGGTCCAGTTTGGTCTTGTAGATCTTCTCGATGACGAGCGGAACGGTTACGACCAAATACGGCTGTACCTCCTTGAGCGCCTTGAGCAGGATGCTCGGAGTGGGCGTCTTGGTCAGGAAATAGATGTGCGTACCGCAGCTGAGCGGGTAGAGCAGTTCGCATACTTGTCCGAACATATGCGCCAGCGGAAGCATAGAAACGAGGTTCTGTCCCGGATCAACAGGCAGGATCTTCATGCCTATTTCTATATTGTTGCTGATAGAGCGTCCGTTGAGCATAACGCCTTTAGGCGAACCGGTAGAACCGCTGGTGTAGTTGATGAGCGACAACACGTCCGGATCGGCAGAGAAATGTATGTCTTCGGCCTGGATGCCGTACGGGAATTTCTTCTTGAAGATTGTGTTTAGTTCCGTTTCATCGGGCACGCTGACACCTTCTGCGGCAAAGAGAACACGGAAGTCTTCGAGCGAGATGACAGCCTTGATGCCGGCAGGCATGGTCTGTTTCTGCAACTCCTTCCAAACATATGGTCCGACAAAGAGAAGCTCCGAGTCGGAGTGTTCGAGCAGATGAGCTACATCTTCTGCCGTGAAGTCCTGCAATATGCTGACGCAAACGCCCTGATAAGCGGCAACAGCCAGATAAGCGACAGCCCAGTTAGCACAGTTGCGACCGCAAAGCGCGATCTTACTACCTGCCTTCAATCCCACCGAGTCAAACAAACAGTGCAGGCGCAACATTTCCGTGGCTAATTCACCGAAAGTGTACTCGTGATCCTCCCCATAATCTGTCAACGCCGGATCATTCCACTGGTGCTGCATTACCTCTGTGAGGTAGTGTAAATAATGTTGTTGCATAGTGAAAACAAATTAAATAAATTAAGTCAAAAATACGTTGCAAAGGT
>JAILDU010000096.1 GCA_024689005.1 Paludibacteraceae bacterium | reverse complement strand
ACTAGAGGTGACGAAAGCTTTGATCTTGGTATCTTCCCATGCCCAATCGTCCTGGTTGGCATTAGCAGGGAAGTGGTGTAGTTGAGCATAGGCGAATTTCTGTGACCATCGTCCTTCTATAAGTAGGTCTGCGCCTGCGTTTTTGAAGTTCCAGCAGTTGAATCCGCTGGCTTGGTCTCCATCAACATTGAGGAAGATATCGAACCACTCTATTTGGTTGAGCGTGGTGTCTCTGCCTTCGTAATTGAACACACCCTTCTCGCCGTTGAATTCGAAATAGAAATAGAGGTTTTGCGCATCAGCGCACAGCTTAGCGCTGTAGAGATCATTGTACCTTGCGTTCTCATTGGCAGAAATCTGCACCAGACGACCGGCAGGAACGGCACTCCAATCATCGAAATTACCGTCGATAGCTATCAGGCTCTTTTGGCAAGATGTCATCAGCAAGACTGATAGCAGAAAAAATAACTTACTTTTCATAACGCATAGTGTCTTTTGTACCCTTCTAACGCCTTCGGGGATTGGCTTCAGGATTTAAGATTTTGCGCAAAGATACAATTTTTTTTTTATATATGCAACTTTTTTTTGTTTTTTTTATCAAAAAATAGTCATAATCGGCATATTATCTGTATAAAGAGTGTGTAAAAACGCAAAAAAGTGCTTAAAAATCCGTACTATCCAGGAGAATGGTAACGGGTCCGTCGTTGATAAAATCTACCTTCATATCCGCCCCGAATCGGCCTGTTTGTACAGATAGATTATATTGTTCGCGCAATATGCTGTTGAAATAGTTGTATAGCGGTTCAGCCGTGGCCGGTCCGGCTGCACGTACGAAACTGGGTCGGTTGCCTTTGCGGCAATCGGCGAAGAGAGTGAATTGTGAGATGCTAAGGATGGCTCCGTTCACCTCTTTGAGGCTGAGGTTCATCTTTCCCTGGCTATCTTCGAAGATGCGCATCTGCGCGACTTTCTTGGCCAGCAGGTCAGCTTCTACTTGCGTGTCACCGTCAGTGATGCCGACCAGCAGCATAAAGCCTCGGTCGATTCGACCGACTACCTGATTGTTGATGCGCACCTCGGCGCGGCTGCAACGTTGTACGACTACTCTCATATAGATGGTTGTTTAAGTCTTGTGATCCGCAGGATTTCTACGTAATCCTGATAGCCCTCGCCGTGGGCGAGTTCTACAAACCCAAAAAGAAAAAATCGCACTTGAAAGTAAATTTTCAGATGCGATTTTCATTTTTGTTTTGTGATCCATGCAGGATTCAAACCTGCAACCCCCACATCCGTAGTGTGGTACTCTATTCAGTTGAGCTAATGGACCCTCGCGTTCGGCTCCCTCGGACTGCCATACGACTATGTCGTAAGGATAAGTCACTCGGGGTCTCCGCTCTTCCCAAAAATTAAAATTTTCGGGAGCCCTCAAGAAGACTTTGTCTCTTGAAAAGAAGAGAGGCTAATGCCTCTTACTCGCGTCCAGCGTTAACTGGTATTCGCGTGTTCTCGTTAAACGAGAGGCGGTGCGGACGAGACTCGAACTCGCGACCTACGGCGTGACAGGCCGGTATTCTAACCAACTGAACTACCGCACCAGGTTGTTCTTCTTTTCTTATCCCCAAGGGGAGCGAGTTGCTTTGTTTCTCAAAAGCGGGTGCAAAAGTACTGCTTTTTTTTGACATGACCAAATTTTTTGCAAAAAAAATACAAAAAAAATGACATAAACCGTCAAAAAGACCTCTGAAAGGGTGTTTGGAAGCTATTTTAGCCCCGAAAAAGGTGTTTGGACGACAAAAACGGAGTCCCGAAAGACGGTTGGCAAAGTGCCTCGAAATAGGTTCGATGTCGGTTCGAGATTGATTCGAAAATGAGCAACGAATATACAACAAACAACTAAGGAACCACTAACGTTGAGTTTTCGAACACAGCGTTCGAAATCGAGAGGAACGGTACACAAGCAATTATGCGGATTAGGAATCACAAATTTTAATTAGTCGGATGTTTGTAATAAAGTCTCAAAGTCTCATTGCCATTTTAAATATTCGGGCATGGTTTGGATGGCAAGAAAAAAAGCGCGGCAATGTCATTGCTGCAGAATTAGTAAGAAAGAAAGGCCGCTTGGCGGGCACCAAGCGGAAGAGACGGGATAAGATCCCTGACAAAAAAACAAAGGCAAAGGCCGCACATGGATGTGCGAGCATAGGACACCGAAGATGTTCTTTTGTTACTTATTTCCTTTTGCGCGGTTGTGCGTCTGGCAGAGCATCTGACAGTTAGCAATGTCCGTCGCACCGCCTTTTGACCACGCGGTCACATGGTCTGCATCCATTTCTGTTAGTTTCCAGATATGGGCATGGTTCGCGTCATGGCCGATGGCACATAGCGGACAGTTGGAAACCTCATGTCTCTTGGCTTCTTCCGTCTGGCGCGCATAGACGCTCTTTTTGGTCGGCTCGTCAAAACAACGCACCTCCAACAGTTTGGTATCTTGACAGCCGCCAAGAATATATTCGTAAATGCCTTTTTTGTTCTTTACATAGTAATCTTCGTAGAGTTCACGCTGTTTGGCGGCTACTTGCGCCGGATCGTAAGGCGTCTTGTGGTATTTTTCATACAGTTCGCCCCACGGCAAACCGCACATCTCTTTCTCAATATTCGTAAACACACCACTTGCCCAATCGATGACACTATTGAAATAGGTCTCCATTTCTTTGATCGATTCATCGTTGCGATGGAGCGACATATAAGCACTTACATTGCCCTTGCTGACCCATTCCAAGGCGGTGTGCAGGTACGCTTGGCGTTTCACGTTTCCGCGCAAGAATGCTGCCCATTTGTTGATATTGGCGTTTTGCGAATTAGAGAACACCTCTTTGGCGCGTGTCACAAACGGTCCGCAATAAACGGCATTCAAAATCTCCTGCTCTTCCAGAGGAAGACCGACGATATTGATGGTCTTGAACCATTCTTTGATCTCGCTTTCCGTGCCCTCACATTCATAAACGAGCAGCTCTGTTTTATTGATTTTCTCTTGCAAATCTTTTGGCATAAAGTCAAAATAATGCTCTACACCATTGATTTGAATAGCGAACTTGCGGGTAATAAAACGTCCCAAAGAAGTGATTCGTTGTTGTCCGTCGAGCACTTCCAAATGGTTCTCGTCCACTTTATTGAAGTACAGCAAACCAATCGGATAGCCCTTGAGCACGGACTCAATAACTGCAATCTCTCGTGCGCCGTTTTGCTCGGCGTAGAGATAGTTACGCTGGTACTCCGGCTGTATGGTCAGTTTGCCGGAAAGACCAAACAAACCCTTTCCTTCTGCCTCGTTGTAAGTAAACCCTTTGCAGATTTCCTCTACGGTGTATATCTTACGTTCTGCTTTCATAGTATTTATTGTTTTTTACGGATGAATATTCTGAAATAGCACGTCTCTGGGAGAGAATTTTCTCCTATAAAATAAGGGTTTTGGACACGCCATGTTCTATCTTTTTTCTTGTAACGTTCTGAATCTTCTTTGGTTGGAGGAAAAAAGAATGTACATTCAGTTAACGCCCAATCTATATCGCCCGTTCTCCAAATTATTTCAAATTGCTCAGGGCAATATTTTTCTAGAAAAGATAGCGGAACCCCCATTATTCCATCATAATCGTTTGGAATTAATTCCACAAATGGCACATCTATGGCATCGTAATTGGCAAATCTCCTATAATTTGGTTGACCCTTAAGTTTTTTATTAAATCTAAGGTTATCTTCTAAACTCATTAGTTTCATTGGCTCATGACGACGACCATGATCAATATTAGTGTACCAACAGGTATTCCCCATCTTCTGTTGCTCTCCATCAATTTTTATATATGTTTTAGAACCAAAACTAGTACCAAGCCAAATTTTATTCTCTTTAATAGGAGGAAAAACTTCTCTATATGTTATAGCATTCATGCTTCCTATTACAAGAAATTGTTTCCCTCCTTCCATAATCCATGCAAGAAACTCACGAAACAAACTAAAAGGCGGATTGGTAATGATGATATCTGCTTCGTCACGCAGAGCGGTTACTTCGGCAGAACGAAAGTCGCCGTCGCCTTCGAGGTAACTCCATTGCAGGTCGTCAATGTCAATCCGGCCGCTGTTGTTGGTATCGTGCGTAAGTGTAAATATTTTGCCCTTGATACGGCTTTTTTCTACGTTGTACAACGGATTCTCCGTTTCAAAGAGTGTCGGTTGCCAGTCGGTCTTGTACTTCTTACTTTCGATAGCATAAGAAGTAGAAATGAGTTTCTTCAGACCGAAGAACTCAAAGTTTTGCGCAAAGAACTTGGTAAAGTTGCTCCATTCCGGATCATCGCAAGGCAACAAGATTGTCTTGCCCCGAAAGACATCGGGGTTGTATTCAATGTATGCGTTTACTTCTTTCTGAATGTCCGCATACTGCGTGTAGAACTCATCGTTTTTCGCATTCTTCGCTGCTCCTAAATTAGCGTTTTTTGCCATGGATTGATAGTATATTTGCGCATACTATCAATCACAAAACGAAAATAGGTGGAATTTACCTACTCGTATTCAGGAAAAGCGTCGGATTGCAAACCTTCACCAAAGTAGATAAATTCACACCTAAAGGCATGAACATTTACCATTACTTTGGTTTAGTGAGCAACACGCTCCTAAATACAACTATTCGCTTTTATTCAAAATAGTTTCCGACGCTTTTTTGAATACGAATAATAGTAATGCTTTATTAATATGTTATTTTGTTGCGCGACGCTTCGCGCGTATTTATGTCTGTAAGGACTTTAAGGTCCATAAAGACTATAAGGTCTGTAAAGACATTAGAGTCCGTAAAGACAATAAGGTCATTTCATTGCTGAAAAACCTTTGCGGGTGCAAAGGTACAACTTTTTTTTGATATTTGCAAGAAAAGAATAAATAATTAACAATGAATAATAAATATTTCGTTAGACGGCGGAATCCTGATCCGTCCATGTCCGTGTAAAGGTTATTCCAAGGTAACGACGGGGGCATCGTCTTGGCTGTCGGCGATGGTCACGTTAACACGTTCGCGCAGTTCCATCTGTTCGCGGCTCACGCCCATCATGATACCGAAATAGATGGAAGTGATGAGCACCGACGTGCCACCGCGGCTGATGAGCGGCAGCGGTTGTCCGGTGACAGGTCCGAGTCCTACAGCCACCAGCATGGAGATGAGTGCCTGGCATGTGATCATCAGCGCCAGTCCCATGGTCATGAGCATAGCCGGCATGTCGGAATAGCGGCTGGACACATAGCAAGCGCGGAAGAGGATAGCCAGATAGAGGAAGATCAAGAAGCCAGCGCCAATCACGCCGGACTCCTCTACGATGATAGCGAAGATATAGTCCGCAAAAGCGAGTGGGAGATAGTCGCGCTCCTTGCTGTTGCCAGGCAGAACACCTATAGGTGATATTCCGCCGCGTGCGATGGCCACGGAGGCATAAACCTCCTGGATATTGTCGTCGGTCAGTTGGAATTTGGACGCTCCGTCATCCGAGAAATGTCGGTCGATACGTGCCACCCATGTAGTGGCTCGTTTGAATGGTCCGTGCATCTGTCGGCCCGGTCGCACGTAGATGAACTCCACGATAGTGTAGCCCAGTGCGAGTGCCGCGATAGCGATACCCACCACCGAAAGCGTATATTTCCAAGGAATACGTGCGAGTACCCACAAGCAGAAGATAATCAGTCCGATGAGCACCGCAGTGGACAGGTTGGATGCCATGACAGGCAGCATGACGACTGCGGCGATGATCAGTGTGCGGAAGAAATATTTTCTCTTGTCCGCATCGGTTTTGATGCGTGCCAGCTGGTCGGCTACCACGATGATAAGCGACAGTTTTGCCAGTTCGGAAGGTTGGAACGTGATGCCGGCTATGCGTACCCAGCGTGCTGCTCCGTTGATAGTGACTACCAGTGGATTGTGAGGAATCATGGTCGAATAGACCAACAATGTACTCATAACCAGCAGCAGGTAACCTCCGAATCGCACCCAATAGGAAGGAATATACTGGATAGCGAACGCTGCGATGATACCCAACGTAATAAAAAGCATCTGTTGTCCGATGGGTCCGAGAGCAGAGTTGTGCATATAGACCAGTGTGCTCGACGCGGAAAAGAGCGCGATGATGGCTGAGGCTATCAGAATGAGGTAGATAGTCCAGAAGGTACGATCAATATGTTGAATTTTTAATTGCATTCTGCATTCTTAGTTACAAGTTCCTAACAGCTGCCATGAACTGATTGCCACGGTCCTCATAGGATTTGAAGAGGTCGAAACTTGCGCAGCACGGACTGAGCAGGACGGTATCGCCTTCGCGTGCTGCATTGTAAGCTCCCTGGATTGCATCGTGGAGATTGTCGGTGTCGATGATGTTGAGGCCGAAACCGCCGAAGTGTTCTCTCAGTTTCTCGTTGTGCAAGCCCATGAAGACGAGGGTGTGACATTTCTGCTTGACCAGTTCGTCTATCTCGCTGTAGTCATTGCCTTTGTCTTTACCGCCGAGGATGAGTACAGTCGGCGTGGTCATCGACTCCAATGCGTACCAGCACGAATTGACGTTGGTGGCCTTGCTGTCGTTGATCCATCGCACGCCGCGCACGGTAGCTACGTACTGGAGACGATGTTCTACCCCCTGGAAAGTCATGAGGCTCTCGCGGATAACTTCGTTCTTGATCTTCAGCACATTAGCCGCAATGGTGGCAGCCATAGAGTTCAGTACGTTGTGTCTTCCCTTGAGCGCCAGTTCGTCTTCGCCGACCGGCAGCGGGTTGGGTTGCGTGAATCCGTACGGATAGAGCGTGGCGCCCAATTGCAGACGTTTCATCTCGCGGTCGATGACGGGGTCTTCAGCCCAATAGATGAAGGCATCATCGGCAGTCTGATTGCGTGTGATGCGGAATTTGGCGTCAATATAGTTCTGGAACTTGAAATCGTATCGATCCAGATGGTCCGGTGTGATATTGAGCAAGATGGCTATGTCAGCCTTGAAGTCGTACATGTTGTCCAGTTGGAACGAACTGAGTTCGATGACATAATAGTCGTGTTGCTCGTGAGCGACCTGCAGGGCGAGCGAATTGCCGATATTGCCTGCCAGACCGACATTTAGTCCAGCTTGACGCAAGATATAGTAGATCAGCGAAGTGGTGGTTGTCTTGCCGTTGGAACCGGTGATGCAGATCATCTTGGCGTCGGTATAACGTGCAGCAAACTCTATCTCGGAGATGATGGGGGTTCCCTTAGCCTGCAACTTTTGGATTAGCGGTGCGGTCAACGGAATACCCGGAGACTTAATCACCTCATCTGCGTTTAGTATCAGTTCTTCGGTGTGTTTGCCGTCCTCCCAGTTAATGTTATTCTGGTCGAGCAACGCACGATACGGTTCGGTGATTGTGCCGCAATCACTCACGAAGACATCAAATCCTTTTTCCTTGGCGAGGATAGCAGCTCCGCTACCCGATTCGCCTGCGCCTAATACAACGATACGTCCCATATTCTTTATCTTATCTTTAATGTTAAAATAGTGATGGCTGCGAGGATGAGTGTGACGATGCAGAACCGCAGCACGATCTTAGTCTCATGATGCAGATTGCCGTTTCCCTTGAATCGGATGATACAAGTCGGGTCGTTCTTGAGTACCTGTTCAACCGACGTGCGGAAATGGTCGTGCAAAGGAGTGCGTTTCCAGATTCGGACATGTTGGCCGCGTTTCTTGTAGAACTTATACACTTGTGTTTGCAAGATGACAGACACGCTCTCCATGAGGAAGACGCCGCAGAGCACGGGAACCATCAGTTCCTTGTGAATCACCATGGCGCACACTCCGATGATGCCTCCCACCGTGAGACTGCCCGTATCGCCCATGAAGACCTGCGCCGGAAAACCGTTGAACCACAGATAGCCTATCAGAGCGCCGATGAAGGAAGCCAGGAAGACAACCAGTTCTTCGCTTCCGGGAATATACATCACGTCGAAATACTCTGCCCACACGACACTACCGCTCATGTAAGCCAGAGCCAGGAGCGCCACGCCTATGATGGCGGAATTGCCGGCACACATGCCGTCCATGCCATCGTTCAGGTTGGCTCCGTTGCTGACAGCCGCAACCACAAAGACAGTCAGCAGCACAAAGAAGATCCATCCTGCGCGGTATTTGTTTCCTTCGCCGAGCCACGAGAAGAGGTCGGCATAGTTGAAGTTATGATGCTTGACAAACGGAATAGTCGTTTGTGTTGACTTGATCTCCGGTGTCTTCTCGAAGACCTCGATATTGTTCTCAATACGATGTGTGACTGTTTCGCTCATTTTCACAGCCGGGCAGAAACGGAGTGTCAGTCCGACGATTAGTCCCAAAGCGACTTGTCCGGCAATCTTCGCCCATCCGTTCATGCCCTCTTTGTTCTTCTTGAAGGTCTTGATATAGTCGTCCGCAAAGCCCAGCGCTCCCATGAGGAGTGTGGTGACCAGCATTAGGATCATATAGACGTTAGTCAGTCGTCCGAGCAACAGGCACGGGAGCAAGATAGCGGCGATAACAATGAGGCCGCCCATAGTCGGCACACCTTTCTTAGCGACGTTGAAGGGGTCGATCTTCTCATCGCGTTGCGTCTCGCTGATGTTGTGGCGTCGCATGTAGTTGATAAACCAGTTGCCAAACCAGATACTTACGCCCAGCGCGATGATGCCTGCCGTGATGGCGCGGAACGAGATGTAAGTGAATAGTCGCGAACCCGGGAACGATCCCAGTGCATGAAATAGATAGTATAACATGATTGTTTATTTATTAGCTATTGTAGTGTTACGTTTGGTATCCGGAAAATCCTGATATTCCGGATAATACAGTAAGTCGTAAGTTGGTTGTCAGTTCTTTCTCAGTTGGGCGATGATGAAGCCGCGAAGGGTGGTGTAGTGCTTCTCCTTGGCTGACGATGGCGCATCGGCAGGGAGATCGAAGAACTGCGTGTTAGCGCGAGCGAGACTCTTGTTAGCCGCCTTGCGGTATTCCGTAAAGCGGCCCTGCCAATATGCCAAACGGTCCGGGTCGGACATCTCGACCTTGCATTGTTTGACCGCTTGGGCGAAAGCACTAATTGCTTGCTTGCGGCCCTCTGCCAGAGGTCCTGTATATGGATTCCGGATAGCATATGCTTGAATACGACCGTTACGCGTCCGCATAACGATATGTTCGGTGGAAGAGAGTTTGCCGCTAAGGCTCTCGAAGGGTGATGAAGGTGTTACTTTAGCCATATTATATCAAAACCAGTTTTATCTAACGTGTATCTAACGTGTATCTAACGTGTATCTATCGTGTATCTATCGTGTATCTATCGTGTA
>JAILDU010000082.1 GCA_024689005.1 Paludibacteraceae bacterium | reverse complement strand
TACTCTGTTAGTGCAGGTAGTTGGGATTTCGTATCTTCTTTCTATACGTCGTATCACTTGGAATACTACGGCAGCAAGCGCGATTTTACAGCGTACAAGCAAGCCGGAGATCCGATTTATCTGTACAAGCAGCAGCCGGCCGACATCATCTATTACAGCACTTCGCTCGATTGCACCGCCACGGGATGCGAGCAAATGAAAGTGACCAACCCGGCGCACAAGATGATTGAGAACGGACAGATCATCATTCTCCGCGGCACAGAGAAATACAATCTCTGGGGACAAAAAATACTATAAATCCGGTCCCTTCCGAGGCATCAAACCATAGACAAGATTTTTTTACATTGAGTTTGCAAAAAGAAGAAATATTTGTACATTTGTTCAAAAAGCACTACCTTTGCAGGCGATAAGTACGTAAAAGATATTTAAAACAGTAAAATTGTAAGGTTATGAAGAAGTTTTATTACTGTTTCATCGCATTGGCGATGTCCACGACTATGACTGCTGCACAACGCAGCGTAAATGAAGCTGCTGAGATAGCAGCGCAGTTCACCAACATGCAGTCTCAACTTGCCGGCATGCACCGCGTTCCGCGCAAACCGGTTGATATGCAGTTTGTTTATGAGGTGCCAAAACCTCACTCTGACGAAGCCGCTCTCTATGTCTTCAATCAGACTTCTGACAATGGATTTGTCATCGTCTCGGCCGACGACAACGCTGTCACCATCTTGGGCTATGCCGACCGCGGATCGTTCGACGTCAATAATCTGCCTGCTAACTTGCGCAATTGGCTCAATTATTATGCCGAGCGTGTCGCTGTTGCACAACCGGCTAAGAGTGGAGCCAAGAAGGCTTTGAAACCGTCCTCCACCACTCCTATTGCGCCGCTATTGGGAGAAATAGAATGGAACCAAGATATGCCATACAACGCCCTGTGCCCGGTCGATCAACTCGATAACACACGTTCGGCTTCAGGTTGCATTGCCACTGCAGCTGCACAGATTATGCGCTATTGGAAGTGGCCTAAGCAGGGTTCAGGCTCACATAGCTACACTTGGCATAATTGTATCGATTATGACGATAACGGCGATTGCCACCAATACTACGACACCATCCTGTCTGCCGATTTCGGTGCTACCACTTACGACTGGGACAACATGCCCGCAAACGGAGACTTCGGCTACAATAGCACGCAAGTCAAGGCTATTGCCCAACTGCTCTACCACGTTGGTGTTTCATGCGAGATGGGATACGGAGGCAACGAGGCCGGCGGTAGCGGCGCTTCTATGGTAGATATAGCCAATGCCATGGAAGAGTATTTCGGCTACACAGCTGAATATTACATCGTTCGCGACGATGAGACAGACTACCCTACTATAAGTAATATTGCCGAAACATTTACCACCGAACTGCAAGCAGGCCGCCCGATTCTAATGGCAGGTTGCAACGACGAAGGGTGTCACGCCTTCGTCTGCGATGGCATGGACGCACAGGGACTCTTCCACATCAACTGGGGATGGGGAGGACTTTGCAACGGTTTCTTCGCTCTCAGTGCACTGGATCCCGAAGAACAAGGTATCGGAGGTTCCGAATCCGGCGATGGATACTCACAATACCTCCACTATGTTACTGGCCTGGAGCCGGACAGAAAACCAATAGCAGTAACCGGCATAACGATGACAACGGACCAAGTGACTATGCGACTCGAAGAACTCTACCAATTTACGGCACAAGTCCAACCGGATAGCGCTACCAACCGAGGATATACTTGGACCTCCAGCGACGAGGATATTGTTAGTATCGATGCCTCCGGTTTGGCCGAGGCACTTTCGCCCGGAACGGTTACCATTACCGCCACTACTGTCGAAGGCGACTATTCTGCTTCTTGTGAAGTTACCGTGCTCGATGAGCCACTCTTCGCCATTAAGTTGTTTGTCAACTATATGTATGCTACTAAAGAGAAGGAATACGGCCGATGGACCATCGATGCTATGAATTACGAGGAGGACGGAGATAACGTACCTTATATTAGATTCTTCATCAATTCGCATTCCGAAACCAAGATTGCGGGCACGTACGATCTGTCCTCCTACCCGGGAGCGGCTGTATGGACGGATGCGAAGTCTAGTGCTGTTATTGCTACCAAAGGCAAGCTCACTATCGCACATGTTAACGATAGCAACAATGACAACACATACCACATAACTGCTAAGTTCTATTGTGATGACAATAAGTACTATAGTATTGATGCAACCCTGCCAATGATGGCTTACGACGAAGATGATAACCAAATCGACTTGGACGACTTCTACGAGAGCCTGGATGATGTAAATGCTAAACAGACAACGAATGAATGGAAAAAAGTCATTGAGAATGGCCGAATTATCCTCATGCGAGGGAACGAAAAATACGATCTCATAGGACAGAAAGTTCTGTAAACGACTCTCCTTTCATCTGTCACAACAATCCCAACTCAGCCCCAATCGCTTGAGTTGGGATTGTCATATAGTATTGGAGAAGATAACACGAAGACAAGATAAGATTGCAAGAAAATGTTCGATTAAAGCGTTTTTATTTGCATATGTCATTTTTTTTTTGTACTTTTGCAGCCGCAAAAGTCGTAAGTATTTACAATGAAGAATATAGCGTTTATTATCAATCCCGTTTCCGGCAGCAAGGAGACGCAGAATGCAAAGAAGCGTCTGCCGAAGCTGATCATGCAAACCCTGGACGCCGAGCAATGGTTGCCCAATATCACTTTCACCGAATATGCCGGCCAGGCAACCGAATTGGCGCATCAGTTTGCCCGAATGGGCTTTGATGCGGTAGTGGCTGTGGGCGGTGATGGCACGGTGAACGAGGTGGCCAAGGGACTGCGCGGTACCCAAACGGCTCTGGGCATCATACCGATGGGTAGCGGCAACGGGTTTGCACGCCACCTGAGTATCCCCGTCAAGCCCAACAAAGCGCTCGAGATGCTCAATCATAGCGAACCCATTTGCGTTGATTACGGACTGGCTAACGGACGCATGTTCATCAGCACTTGCGGCACAGGATTCGACGCCGTTATAGCCGACCAATTCGCCGGCAGCAACAAACGCGGATTTGCCACTTACCTCCAAAACACCATTCGCGAAGCCTTCAGATATACACCCCAGACTTACCATCTGGTCGGCGACGGTCTGGACGTAACGCACAAAGCGTTTCTCATCACATTTGCCAACGCCAACCAGTGGGGGTACGAAGCGCTCATCGCCCCTAAAGCCAGCGTACAAGACGGCAAGATGGATATCATGCTCATGTCCAGCCACGCTATCCTCGGCAGCGCCAGTCTCGCACTCCGACTCTTCGCCGGCAGCATCGACGACAGCCACTTCATGGACACCCTGCGTGCCAAGGAGATAACACTCGAACGCGAAGAAGCAGGACCCTTCCATATTGACGGAGACCCCGTAGAGATGGAGAAGGATATACACATCAAGATCGTTCCGGACGGAATAAGAGTACTTGTAGAAAAGAGATTTTAACATTGTTCCACGATCGAGCTTTTATCGAGGTTAAGTCGAGGTTAAGTCGAAGGCAATTCGAGCGTGGAACATTACACAACTAACATAACACTCATGACACTGAAGATTATCAACAAGAGCAGCAACCCGCTACCTAAATACGAGAGCGAACAAGCAGCAGGCATGGATATCCGCTGCAACATCAGCGAACCCGTCACCCTGCAGCCCATGGAGCGCCGTCTCATCCCGACAGGTCTGTTCATCGAACTGCCGGCCGGCTTCGAAGCACAGATTCGCCCGCGCAGCGGTCTGGCTCTCAAGCGCGGACTCACTGTGCTCAACACACCGGGCACTATCGATGCTGACTACCGCGGCGAGGTGGGAGTTATTCTCATCAACCTCAGCGGCGAGGCCCAGACTATCGAACCGGGCGAACGTATATGCCAGATGGTCATAGCACGCCACGAGACACCCGAAGTGGTGGAAGTGACTGAACTGAGCGAGACCGAACGCGGCGCAGGAGGATTCGGACACTCAGGAAGAAAATAATCGATCGTTAAGAATGAGAAAGAAGGTTCTTGTCATAGCATTGGCACTCATCACTCTCCCTCTTTGGGGAGAGCCGGTACCGGCGCAACTTCCGGTAGAGCAGCAACAGCAGTTTACCTATTATTGGTATGCTGCCAAGCAGGCCATCGAGCGTGAGCAATGGTCCGATGCGCTTCTGCTACTCACCTTCTGCGAACAGATCAACCCCAACGACGGCAGAACCCTGGACATGCTGGGCTCCATGTACGATGCGCTCAATAATACCGAGCGTGCCAAAGAGTACTACCGCCGCGCTTACGAGTGCGACCCGCGAGACCAGTGGTTCCACTATAGCGAAGTGCTACAGAAAGAGGGCGGAGCCGACAATATCCGAGAGGCTATACGCGTCATGGAGAAAGCCTGCACGCTCAATCCAAACGACGATAACTTGCTGGAACGCCTGGCACGCCTCTACAGCGGATCGCAGCAGTGGAAAAAAATACTGGAGGTACAGGACCGTATAGATGCCATCAAAGGCTACGACGCCTATAGCGCCATCAACCGCGCAAGCGCCTGGAGCCAAATGGGCAGATCCAAGAAAGCCATCGAAGCCATAGACAAGTATCTGGAACTGGAGCCAACCAATATCCGCTTCATGCTCATCCGCGTCGAACTGATGGAACATAGCGGCGCCAAGCCGACTGTACTATACGCCTATTACGACCGCATATTGGCTCTGGACCCGAACAATCTGTCTGTACTCAACAACTACGCTTATAGCCTGGCTACCAACAAGGGAGACCTCCAGAAAGCAGAACGAATGAGCCAAATGACTATTCGCGAGGAACCCAACAATCCCGTTTATCTGGATACGTACGGCTGGATTTTGCACCTCAAGGGCATGGACGACTTGGCACTCTTCTACCTCAACAAGGCCATGGAGAACGCCAGCAATCCCGCTATGAAGAACATCATCGCACAACACGCAACAGTTATTATCCGAACCAAAGAGAGAAAATGAACAGAACACGATACACAATCCTGCTCCTGAGCGCATTGTTCTTAGTCGCTTGCGGAGCTAAAAAGAAAGTGGTGACTAACGAGCCTGCTGTCATCAGCGAACCCGCCGTTCCGGCATGGCACACATGCTTCATCCAGGGGGCACGAATGACTGTGGAGACCGACGATCAGGAACTGAGCGCCGCTACCACAATGCAGGTAGTACGCGACTCCATGCTCATCATCAGCGTCATGCCTATGTTGGGACTGGAGATGCTGCGCATTGAGGCCACACCGCAACAGATCATAGGCATCGACAAGATGCATGGCCGGTATGCCGTGGCTACTTACGACGAGATCAACCGCCGAGTGAGACCCGCCATCACTTGGGAAACGCTGCAGCAACTGTGCTCTGCCGAACTGCCTAACGGGGACAAAAAGGCTGTGCTGGAATACAACATGGGCATGCAGATGCTCACATTGACCATCAGTTATCCGGAACGACAGACGGATGTGCCGGTTCGCATGAACAATGCCAAGACAGATAGATACAACAAGATAGATATTAGCAAGTTTCTATAATCAAAGATTGATACATGACTATACTCACAAACGATAGTGATCTCACCGTCCTCATGAGGGCCACGCGGCGCTTGACTGCTGCGACTATGGCCTTCATCCTAATCAGCGCTACTGCCTTCGCCGCTGACAGCGTCAAGGACCTGCAGAAACAACAGAGAA
This sequence comes from Paludibacteraceae bacterium, assembly GCA_024689005.1. Lineage (GTDB taxonomy): Bacteria > Bacteroidota > Bacteroidia > Bacteroidales > Paludibacteraceae > Colicola. The sequence goes on along the minus strand of JAILDU010000082.1, from coordinate 11,721 downwards.
AACTGCAGCAGGACATTGAGAACACCAACAAAATGCTCAAACAGACCAAGAAAGACGAGAACGCAACACTCAACAAACTGCAACTCATTAGCGAGAATATCAAGACCCAAAAGAAACTCATTCACTCGCTCGACAATGAGATATATGTGCTTGACAACGAGATGAACCGTCTCACAGGCAAGCGCGACTCATTGCAAAACGTATTGGAGACTTACAAAAAAGATTATGCCGAGATGGTCAACAAGAGCCACTTCGCCCGCATTCAGCAGTCTCCCCTGCTCTTCCTCATCAGCAGCAATAGTTTCAATCAGTTGGCTCGACGCGCACGCTATCTCCAAGAGTTCGCACGCTTCCGACAAGAGCAAGTCAAACGTATCGAGAACACGCAATCCGAGATAGACATACAAAACGACTTGCTACGTGAGAACAAGAACGGCAAACAAGCCACACTGGCTAGCCGCAAACGTGAGCATGAGAACCTGCGACGCGACGAACGCAAACAGCAGACCATGCTCGACCAACTCAAAAGCAAAGAAAAAGACCTGAGCAAGAAACTGCAACAACAGCAGAAGAAAGCCAAGAACCTGAATAAGAAAATCGATGACATAGTTCGCAAGCAGGCTGCCAAAACCACCAAGACGGGCATGACGAAGGAGCAGAAACTGGTTGCCGGCGGATTTGAAGCCAACAAAGGCCGACTGCCTTTCCCTGTTGAGAAAGGTATCATCAGCGGACACTTCGGCAAACAGCAACACCCCGTCTATTCGCAAGTAACGATCGACAACAAGGGCATCTATATCCAGACTACGGCCGGAGCCAAAGCTCGCGCTGTCTATAAGGGAGAAGTGACCAGTTGCTTCATGGTGGCTAACACTTACGCCGTTATTATCCAGCACGGTAACTTCCGAACCGTCTATTCCAACCTCAGCAAACTGCAAGTGAAGCAGGGCGACAAAGTGGAAGTCAAACAGGTTTTGGGTACCATCTATACCGATGCCGAACAAGACCAGAAAACGGAACTCTATTTCCAAGTATATAAAGACAGAGACATTTTAAACCCTGAATTGTGGATCACAAGATAGTTGACAATTATTTGATAGTTATGAAAAAGAGTATATTTATATGGTTGCTTACGGCAGTAGTTATTTGCCTGCCGTCATGCAAGGAAAACAAGTGGATAGACTGGAAGATACAGAACGAAATGTGGCTCGACAACAATCTCAAGAGCGACACTGCGGTTCACGTTACCTCCAGCGGATTGCAGTATAAGATCATAGCCGACCCCACGCCACAAGATGCCCGCCCGAGTTTGGCCAGCACTATCACCTGCGACTACACCTGCAAACTCATCAACGGTTATGTGGTGGACGGCGGACACGCCACACTCAGCCTCAGCAATTGTATCTCAGGTTTCGCCGAAGGATGCAAACTTGTACATAACAACGGTGATATACAATTCTTCGTGCCGTACTATCTCGGCTACGACCTCCAGAAGGTGAAGGAGAAAGACGAGTATAACGCCGAGGGACATGGTACCGAAGGCACGCAGGCCTTTATTCCACCCTATTCAACCCTCATCTACGACGTACATATATGCGCTGTGTCCGGCAATTGATATTATTCCTTATTCCTTGCACCCTGCTATTGGTCTCATGCGAAGGCACTACCTTTCGCAGCAGTGTGCCTATCTATCCTGTGCGTTTCACTATTGACACACGCACAGGCCAATACGTGCATTTTGTGCCGGAGGCCATCAATACATATGTCACGGTGGACCGCAACGGTTATCACTACAATGGTCGCGACTACGCGCTGAATGCCACCGACATGTACGGCTATGCCGGCGTGGTGGTCTATATCAATAGCTTCTGCGAATATACGGCTTACGATCTCTGCTGCCCCAATTGTGCCATGCTACGCCAGCCTTGCGAGATAGACGGCGCTTTTGCTATCTGCCCGCACTGTGGCGAGGCTTACGACTTAGCGTCTAGCACTGCGGCACCGCAACGAGGCATTGCCAAGGAGTGCATGCTTAGACTCAAAGTTCTCAACAACGGCGGTCGATTGACCGTATCACAAACCAAATGATTACATCCGAAGAACTCATATCGCTCGGCACACTGCGCCGACCGCAACTCAAGGACCTGCCGCCCTTCGTTTTCGCTATGCGCGACGGACTATTCGTTCCGTTCAAATGCGAAGATGCCGTCAATCTCCTCGGTGAAGAAGTCTTCGTTCTCCGCAAGGACATTCAGGACGAAGAAGACGGACTGCTGACATGGCAAGACCTGGTGGGATATACCGTAGAAGACAATGGAACCGCTGTGGGCATCATCCGGCATGTGGACGAACAGACCATCAATACGCTCGCCACACTCGAGGACGGACGCATGATGCCCCTACACGAGGACTTCATTTTGGAGATAGATACCGATGCACATATCCTGCGTGTTAATCTGCCTTTCGCACTATGAGCAAGAAACTGACTACACAAGAGATGGGACGCATGAGCGTCAGCGAATACCACCAAGCAGACAAACTGCCTCTGGTCGCTGTGCTGGACAATGTACGTAGCCAGCACAATGTCGGCGCTGTGTTTCGCACTGCCGACGCTATGCGCATGGAGCGCGTAGTCCTCTGCGGTATCTGCTGTTGCCCGCCTAATCAGGAGATTCACAAGACAGCCCTGGGCGCAGAAGAGAGCGTCGATTGGCAGTACTACAAGGATACTTTGGAGGCCGTTCGCGCGTTGCAGGCTGAGGGATACACTGTCTATGCCGTAGAGCAGGCACACGACTCCGTCACGCTCGAGCAAGCCGCTGAGCAAATCCACCAGCTCCGTTCTTCTATCGCCGATGGTCCCAAAACGGCTGTCGTTTTCGGACACGAGGTGTTCGGCGTTCAGCAGGAGGTCGTGGACTTGTGCAACGGTTGTATCGAGATTCCGCAATACGGCACCAAGCACTCGCTCAATGTCTCCGTCACCGCAGGAATAGTCATCTATCGTCTCAGTCAGGCTATGAGACACTAATCATATATTGTGCAAGACTACCCTATCACATTATTATCTCCCGCACGCGACAAGCATGTCGCCCACGCCGCCATTCAGGCTGGCGCAGACGCAGTCTATATAGGTGCGCCCGCTTTCGGTGCACGTCAGGCTGCCGGCAACAGCATTGACGACATAGCCGAAGTGGTACGCGAGGCACATCTGTACGGAGCTCAAGTGCTGGTGACGCTCAACACACTGCTGCATGACGACGAATATCCACAAGCCGTGGAGATAGCACACCAACTCTATGCCATCGGCGTGGACGCACTGATCATACAGGATCTACATCTGTTGGACTTCAATCTGCCGCCTATTCGTCTGCACGCCTCCACCCAGTGCGACAATCGCACGGCCGAACATGTCGCACGCTTGCGCGACATGGGCTTCAAGCGTGTCGTCCTGGCGCGCGAATTGGGTTTAGCTGAGATACGCGCCATTCACGAGACGGTGCCGGACATCGAACTGGAGGCTTTTGTCCACGGTGCGCTCTGCGTCAGTTTTTCCGGACGATGCTTCATGAGCGAAGTGCTGGCAGGACGAAGTGCCAACCGCGGTGCGTGCGCGCAGTTCTGCCGAATGGCGTACGACCTGTTGGATGCCAACGGACGCGAGATCATGGATGACCGGGGACGCCCTATCCACCAGCGCTATCTGCTTTCGCTGCAAGACATGGACCGCAGCGCTTACCTCGCCGAACTCATCGAGGCCGGCATCACAACCTTCAAGATTGAGGGCCGACTCAAGGACACTGATTATGTGACGAATATAACCGCCTATTATCGCGAGAAACTGGACCAAATATCTCAAGACACGAACGAAAGAGCGGTCTATAGCCGAGCCTTCACTCCTAATCCCGAGAAGACGTTCCACCGCGGCGGCATCGACTATTTCCTGCACGGACGCACACCGCACATGGCTAACTGGGATACGCCCAAATCGACGGGCGAGCATATAGGCTCAGTGTTGGAGGCACGCGGCAATACGCTGCGCGTCAGCCTCAATCCGGGTGTCGTGCTCCACAACGGAGACGGACTCAGCATGGGCAACGAGGGATTCAATGTCAACGGCGTCAACGGCAACCTGATCAAGCTCAACAAGCCTGTCACCTCTAATCCTCTCACATCTAACCTTCTCTACCGCAATCTGGACACCGAGTTCGTCAAGTCGCTCCGTTGCGAACGCCGTATCCCGGTTGATATTGTCCTGAGCGAAACGGCTGAGGGTTTCATGCTGCAGATAGGAGACCGGACGCAGACTTCTGCTTATACCAAAGAGCCTGCCAAGAACCCGGATAAAGCACTGGACACTATCCGCACCCAACTGAGCAAACTGGGGGACACTCCTTATATTGCGCGCGACGTGCGCGTGCAATGTCCGCCCTATTTCATCCCCATCAGCGTGCTCAACGACTGGCGAAGACAGACCATCGACAGCATCGGTCAAAGCACAAAATCAGCTGATACACAAAGCAATAAGCCCCAGAGCGCCACATGCAATCATTCGGCCATACGCAACGAACAGGCGCAATTTACTCATCTGATGACATGCAAATACTGCATCCTGCATGAGTTGGGACACTGCCGCAAGACGAATCCGCTCCCGCAAGCCTCCGAACCGCGTTTCCTGCGCCTGCGTACCGGCACCACGGTCGCGCTCTCTTTCGACTGCCGTAATTGCCAAATGCTTATCGACCAATGCTAACCGTCACCCGTAACCCGTAACCCATAACCCGTAACCCATAACCCGTAACCCATAACCCTTACCATTGAGATTATGTGATTATTATGTGGTTATTATGTGATTATTATGTGATTATTATGTTCCTAATATGTTCGTCAGCGGATCACACCGAGACCTCAGCGAGACCTCATCGTATTCATACTGACGGCTGACTACTGTATTTTGAATTTTAAATATCATTTACTATATGGCAGAGATTTTTTACGAACATCCTATTCAGGAAATCAAAGGCGCCCTCTCCAAGCACGGCGTCATCAACCGCCGAAAGGTCTTCCGCGATGAACGCGGCACTATTATCCGTGAAGGCAAAACCGAGGCCTACGCTGTCCGTAATCCTCGTGATTTCGAAAAGACACCGCCTACTGGCAACGAACTGGCTCACCACAATCGTTGGAAACAAGCGTGCCAACAGGCTTTTGCAGATTTGCATGATGACACCAAGCGTGCCGAGTGGCAAGCACGTTTCGATGCCCAACTACACCATGCTACAGAGGACACACCCATCAATCCAAAGACCGGTCAGCGCAAGCGCTATTACCGTCTCGATGCCTTCGTCCGTGCTGTCATCTACGCCCGGCTGAAATCCCTATCATAGTAACCGGCCTTCTTTTCCTGGCGGATTCAATCCGCCGCCATCACTATTCACTCCAAACCCGTAACCTGTGTCTTTTCCTAAATTTAGTAGACAGTTCTTGGTAAAAAATCCTGCATACATAGTGTATGTGGGGTTTTTCTTTTGCAAAAATTTGCACATTTGCAGATTTTGTTGTAACTTTGTCGCCGTTTTTGTTCAAAATACTAACTAATCAATATACTATATGAAAAAAACTTTACTTCTATTAGCAACCTTTTGTTGCACATTAATGGTTCACGCCGTGAACGGAAGTCTGTTAAAGAAATTTACCGTGGGAGAAGGCAAACAGGTTATCTTCTCGCAAGGCAACCTGCAGTACCAAGCCAGCACCAACACATGGCGTTTTGCCGAGAATCAGTATGACATTGTCGGTGCAGGCAATGTCAATATCGCTGCCGACTATGACGGTTGGATTGACCTCTTCGGTTGGGGAACAGGAAACGCACCGACACAAACCAGCACAAGCGCCGCTGATTATGCCAGTTTCACAGATTGGGGTATTAATGCCATCAGTAACGGTGGTGACCAAACTAATTTCTGGCGCACACTGACCAAGGACGAATGGGATTATCTGTTGCGTCTGCGTCCGAACGCCAACAACTTAGTAGGAGCAGGTACAGTTGCCGGCGTTCCGGGACTAATCATCCTGCCGGACGTGTGGGAGGAAGGTTATTGGACAACCATCAACTCGTTCGAAGATTTAGGTATCAATGTTAGTAGTATTGGTTATTCGTGCGAAGAAGATACTCTCTTTTTGCAGAATATCTACGATGCAGACTATTGGACTCAAATGGAATATGAAGGTGCGCTCTTCTTGCCGGCTGCCGGTCATCGCGATGGCATAGAAGTGAGCGCAGTCGGTTCTTTGGGCGAGTATGCTTGTTCAACTCCCGACACAGAAAACGAAGACGGTTCGTACAAATTGCTATTTGATAACAGCGCCGCGCACCCGAACGACCCAAGCACCCGTCATCAAGGTTATAGTGTGCGTTTGGTCAAAGATGCGGAGAATATTATCGACACCATTCGCATTACTTATGAGGCTCCTAAAGCCGGCGATGCAGCCCCTCGATCCGGTGCCACAGTAACTTCCGGTACTGGCACTGCGACTATTCCCGATGGTGTACACTATATATTGACCGGTTATAGTTTCTACTCCGATAGAGGAAACAGCTTTAGCGAGAATATCTTCGTCCAAAACACCAAATACTTGGTGCAATTCTATATTGAACCGGAAGATGGTTATTATTTCCCAACCAGCAAAGAAGGCTATCCCGGCACACATCAGATAGTTTGTATCGTCAACGGTGACACATTGGATTCGCGAATAAACGGATGGAGATTCGGTGTCAATCAGACACAATTGGGAGTGGGATATATATTCCAAACAAGTGCTTTTGAAACACCCGTAGAGATAAATGAATTGCACCTCTCTTATGATGAATTACACGTACCGGAAGCCGGGGATTCCGTCCCGCAGATAGCCATCACACCGGACACCAGCCTCTACTACTCCGTTTGCTTGGTGAATGTACCCGAAAGAAGCGGTTATCACATCCGTAGTTACTCCATCAAAGACGAAGATGGTACGTCGCTGGATGGTGTGGAGGTCTTTGCAGAGAACACCACCTACCGCGTGGAAGTGGAAATAGAGAAAGAGGACGGTTACGTCTTCCCGATGAACGGTAGCAAGCCGGATGTCAATAATATCAGAGCCGTACTCAATGGTACAGATATGGAAAAGACGAATATGCGTGGCGGCTCCAATGGCCGTGTGTACTTGTATACCTACTTCACCACTGGCAAGATTGAGGGCCCGAAGATTGAGGTCGATACGATTCGTATTACCTTCGTTCAGCCTAACGCAGGTGACCCGTCTCCTAAATCCGGCTCCACACTCATCACACCGACAGACCCGACTTTCTCTATCTCTTGTCATGTGTCCGTTCCCGACAATGCCGGTTATGACCTGCTTGGCTTCCGCTTATGGACAGGAGGCACCTTCTCTAACTCTTATTCGGAAACAACCTTCCAAGAGAACACACAGTATAAGATTCAGGTACACCTGATGGCATCTGAAGGCTATACGTTCCCGATGAATGGTTACTATCCGGATAGATGGAATATGGTTTTCTATATGAATGACACACCGGTTGAGATAAGTGATGTAAGCACTTGGAACAATGGAGAGATCGGCGTAACCTACAGATTCACCACCGGCAGCATTCCTACCGGCCTTGTGAATGGCGAATGGACGAATGGCGGATGGACAAAAGTTATCCGCGACGGACAGTTGTACATTCTCTGCGATGGCAAGGCGTATAACGCACAAGGCGTGAAGATCAAGTAAGGCCGAAAGCCGAATACATACAAAAGATTCCTATCTCGGGCAGAGGTGGGAATTTTTTGTTGGTCGGTGCGTGCCGTGTTCTGGGGAATTGCCCTCTTAGGCGGAGACCACTTCTCCCGATTGGCGGGAGGACGTTCCGCGCCAAAACCCCGATAAAACCCCGACAAAACCTCGATTTGCCTTCGATATAAGCTCGAAGAGAGCTCGAAAGAGTCTCGGTTAACAGAGAAAAAGAACACGATTATGCTGTATAAGCGCTCATTCGAAACGTTTCGCACTATTTTAAAGTACAAAAATGTGTTATAGAGCACGATTGTGTGATTTTTGGCCAAAAATATGTATAAAAAGTAAAAAATATTTGCAGGTTTCAAAAAAAAGTCGTACCTTTGTCTTGTAATAAAGAAGAATGCTGTATATGCTACACAAAGTCAACAATTTACGTATTTTCACTCCGCTGACCGTAAGTTTCTTGCGTTCTTTCGTTATTCCTTTTAACATAGTTTTGCTATGTTTCGAAAGCACTTTCAAATGATTTCGAAAGTGCTTTTGTTATGTTTCGATTGTATGTATGCAACATGCACGATCAATCAATAGAAGAACAAACACAATAAACACAAATAACAAACAACTCATTTAACATTTTCTATTATGAAAAAGTTTTTCCTGTTCGCGCTTCTATGCGCAACCACAGCGGTCTTTGCTGACGATGCTGTTTTGGTAGAGAAGTTTACTAACGTTGTACAATCCGGTAGTTCAGGCACAGCCGGTGCCACATGGACGGGAGACGTTTGCAACTGGACAAACAAATATACCCGCCGTGGCACGAACGACCTTATCAATGGAAAACAAGCATCATGGATTACATTGGATGCAACGACACGCGGTTATCTGAAAACAACTGATTTGGAAGGCGGTATCAAAGCCATATCATTCCAATATGCACAATTTGGGGCAGAGGCTGCCAATACGCTGAGATGGCAAGTATCCGCAGGAACAATATCAGACGTTGCCGAGCGCGATGGAGCATTAGGAGGAAACAAGGATAATCCAGATTCCTATTCACATATATTTGCATGTAAGAAGAATGCTCAATTGGAGATTCTCAACATGTCCGTAGTGACGGAAAGCGGCGCACAACCGAGTAACAACGCACGCCTGCTCGTTGGTGACATCACTATTACTCCGTACTTGATTTACGCAACCAAAGAGGACACATTGGATTTGCGTCTCGGTTCGAACACTTACACCAATACCGGTTTGATCAACAACACCGACGAGGGTGCAGTCGTATATTCCATCAGCGACAACACGATTGGTGCAACAATTGATGCTGCTACCGGCGTAGTTACTGCAAACCAAGCAGGTGAAGTGACTATTACCGCTTCGTGGGAAGAAATCACTACTTCTTATACACTGACCATTTTGGCGAAGGACGTGGCTACCGCTTCGTTTGAAAAGGAAAACCTTATCGCTAAGATGGGCGAGGCTGTTCCTGCAAACGCATTCACAACCAACTCAACGGCAAGCGTAACCTATTCATCTTCTGACGAGAATGTAGCCACTGTTGATCCGGCAACCGGAGAGATTACCCTTGTTGCAGCAGGTTACGTTACTATCAGCGCTGACGTTGCCGAAAATGACGACTTCGCCGCAGCATCTGCTTCCTACGTACTGCGCGTCGTTCCTGCAAACTTCAAGATTGAGACCTTTGACAGTGCAGTAGAGACCTCTTCCAACTATGCAAACCCGGCAGAAAGCACAACCGGCGACATCTGCCAATGGACAGCACAATTAGGAGGCGTTAAGCACATGACGGACAACAACTATATTCCTATGTTTGGAGATACCAAATATGCTTTGTTCCGCGCACCGAGACAAGGAGAAGAGAAAGTTTCCTATATCGAAAGTGCTTCTATTGCCGGTGGTATCGAGTATTTGACTTTCCAAGTTAACCCGACAGCCGGAGAAGGTTCTACCACATGGGATATTCGCGTTTTCATCAACGGAACACAAGTAGGAAGCAACTACTCTGCTATTCCTAATGCGCCGCAAGCAGAGTGGACTACTATCACTATCCCGAACATCAAGGTTGCCGGTTCGTTTGTTCTCCGTTTTGAGAATCACTCTACTCTCAGCACCACCTACACTTCCGGAAACAAAGGCCGCTTGGCTATTGACAATATTGAGTGGGTTGGCTACGAAGACACACCTTCAGCTATTGAGAACACCGAGGCTCAGCGCGACATTCGCAAGGAAATGATTAACGGACAACTGATCATCAACATCGACGGTGTTCGTTATAACATGCAAGGTCAACAATTGTAATCATCTAATAATCAACAGCCGCCGACTGCGACGGCTGTTGTTATGCACAATGATATGAAACGTTATTTATTTACCCTAATACTAATCTGTCTCAGTGCCGCACTATGGGCACAGATAGATGTACACGGTACAGTCACAGATGACAAAGGCGAGTCGGTTATCGGTGCCTCCATTGTCATCCAAGGCACCACCGAAGGTACAGTAACCGACTTTGACGGTAACTTTCAACTGAATGCGGCACAAGGTGCCAAGTTGGTAATCTCCTATGTGGGATTCAAAACACAGACCGTCACGGTCAGTGATGCTTCTCCGCTCCGAATCACCCTCGCCGAGGATGCCGAGATGTTGGAGGAAGTGGTAGCTATCGGTTACGGTACCGTTCGCAAAAGCCACATGACCGGCGCTATCTCGTCTGTCAAGACCGAGGAAATGAACATGTCCACCTCCACGCTGGAGCAAGCCCTCATTGGCCACACACCGGGTGTGGAAATCAAGCAGCCAAGCGGTGCTCCGGGTGCAGGAACTACTATCCGTATACGTGGTGTCAATTCTGTGTTTGCCAGCGTTGAACCATTGTATGTAGTAGACGGATTCCCTGCATCAAAGGATGTATATATCAACCCGAGCGATGTGGAGAGTATTGAAGTGCTCAAGGATGCAGCCTCAGCAGCCATCTACGGTTCACGTGCCGGCGGCGGTGTCATCCTGATTACCACGAAACGTGGAAATGAGGGGAAACCGCATGTGCAACTGGACTACCAGTTCTCTATGCAGCAAGTGCAGAAGAAGATTCAGATGATGGATGTAGACCAATTTCGTCAATTGCACTTAGATGGTTACAACAATGCCTATTTTGATTTCCTACGCAATGATCCTTCTATCTATGGTGATGACGATGCTGTCAACTGGCAGCACTCGCGCGAAGACGACAATGCTACGCGTACCGCTAATGGAGCATTGAACACCATGTTGCTTTGCCCGGATGTACTCAATACACCATACAACACCGACTGGCAGGACGAAATCTTTAGCAACGCACCGATGCACAAAGTTAATTTCTCGGTCAACGGCGGCAAGGACAAGTTCAAATACATGTTCTCAGTCGGCTACCTCAACCAAGATGGTATCGTCTCCCCAAGTAGTCACCAACGCATCACTACACGTTTGAACGTGGATATCAATGTGAGTGATCGTTTCACTATTGGAGTAAATAGCAATATGCTTTATGCAAAAGAACGCGTGGTGCGCACCGATGGATTGGCATTCAACGATGGTGTGATACTTAATGTTCTCGGCATGCCACCCACCTACCCTGTTTATAATGAAGACGGCAGTTATGCTGTAGGTTGGAGTTATCGCAACGGTGCCGTATCATATTCTTGTTTTGGAGGAGAGAACCCGGTGGCTTTGGCTAATGGAACAAAAGACAACTACACCAAAATGCGCGCTTCCATCAATACCAATTTGCAATACAAGTTATACGACGGCTTGTTTGCAAAAGTAAATATGGGTATGCAGATAGCCGACCAAATTCGCGACTACTACCGCCCGTCATGGCTTGGTCAAAGCAATGATGCACCGGGCGATTGGGAAACTAACGAATTGGTAAAAGCTCGCAAT
>JAILDU010000080.1 GCA_024689005.1 Paludibacteraceae bacterium | reverse complement strand
GCTAGGTTGATTGTGATGTGGGCGACGGATACGCCGGACATGATGTTGCACCTTGATCCTAAATTACATACATTTATTGGGGAAAACAAAGGTGCAAGTGCTGAACTTATGTGTGCATATATCGCAGCTTCTGAGATATTCGCTATAGACAACAAAGTTAGTGAGATGACCTTAGATTCCTATTCGTTTGCTATGGAGGAAACAATTCTTTACTATAGCAAAAATAAGAAAAGGATTGGAAAATTAAAGTCTTTTGAGAAAATGCTCAAGATGAGTGATACGGAGCGAAAGGAAAAGTTTACAAACTTGTATCAAGAATCGAAAGGAAATAATCAGTAATTTTTCTTTTTATTAGAAAAAAATAACGAATCAACAATAGTAAATAAATACAGAAAAATGACATGCATGCTTGTGTATGTCATTTTTTTGTTGTACCTTTGCGCTCGCAAAGGTTAACCCCAAACCACAAACAGCCTATGAAAACTAAATTTACTCTACTCGCCGTGGTGGCGATGTTGCTGATTTCATGCGGATTGCAAAAACCGCTAACGGACGAACAGTACGCCAAAGCCATTCGCAATGATATGCCTTTCAGAGTGGCAGAACTGACACTCCTCAAACCCGATATATACACGTTCTCATGTGACGGATATGTGGACTTACTGCCTGATTATGAAGTGAATGAAGAGGGCGATATGGTTGTTTGGCGAACATCTTTCGTCTCTATGCGTCAGCGGCAGTCACCACAAGTCATTTGGCGTGACGTGGTTATCTCCAAACGACATCAGCGTGTCCTTTGTATCGATCGCCTGCTTCGGGATGACAAGACGTTCGGCTATGTCTATGTGCTGCAGGGTGAGACAAAAGCCTGCCCCAAAGGATACCATTGGGACGTGGCTGACCACCGATTGATGCTCTCGGTCGCGGCTATTTTCCGGGATATGACGGATATGTCGCTCGAGCAACTCAGAGTGAATAATGCCGCAGATAATCAATAATACACCTTTATTATATTTATATGGAACGTAGCAACTATACATCGTTGATGGCAAAGCGTGTCAAACGTATTCTGCTGGTTTGTAATAACTATGACAGTTTTGCGCTTGAGGAAGACGGACGAATTGACGTACAGATAGCACAAGAATATGCCGAACTGAACCTCAGTAATCCGCCGTCTATCACACGCGCCGAAACGACCAACGAAGCGCTCTCTCTCGTCGAGAACGGAGAGGCCTTCGACATCATCATTACGATGTATAGCCAAGGCGAATTGGATGTCTTCGAGTTTGCCAAGATGGCCAAACAGATGTTGCCTGAATGTCCCATAGTGTTGCTGTCTGCCTTTAGCAAGGCTATCTTCAATCGTATCAAACAGCACGACAAAAGCGATATCGATTATTTCTTCAACTGGAATAACTCTACCGACCTTATTATCGCTATTATCAAGTTGATAGAAGATCGCCTGAACGCGCCGCACGATATCCTTGACGAAGGGGTCAGAGCCATTCTGCTCGTCGAAGACTCCGTACGCTACTATTCCACCTATCTGCCGTTACTATATAAACTCATCTTGCGGCAAAACGCCATCGCTATCCGCGATGCTCTCAACGAAAAACAGCAATTACTCCGCAAACGAGCAAGACCCAAAGTGCTGATGGCTACCTGCTACGACGAAGCGGTTGAACTATATAACCACTATGGCAAAAACATCATCGGAGTAATATCCGATATCGGATTTGTCATCCATAAGGGAGATCCTTCTTCTTCTGAGAAACTGGACGCCGGAGTTGAGCTGTGCAAACTCATTCGTGAGGATAACCCGACCATGCCCTTCCTCATGCAATCCTCGCAAGAGTCTATGCGCTCTATAGCCAAACAACTCCGCGTCGGATTTGTCATCAAAACCAGCAAAACGCTGACCCAGGAAGTGAGCGAGTATATCGAGAGCGAATGTGGATTTGGGGACTTCATCGTTCGTGACCCTCGTAACGGCAAAGTTATCGCACGAGCCAGCGATCTGGAGGGATTCGAACAAATCATCTCCACCATCTCGCCCGCCGCGTTCCGACGACTCAGCGACAATAACTACCTCAGTAAGTGGCTCTTCGCACGAGGATTGTTCGCTATCGGACGACAAGTCAATATTCTTAAGATTCAGGACGAAACGGACATCGAGAATATACGCCAAACCAACATCCGCCTCATTCACGATTACCGTATCAATCAGGCACTTGGAGTCGTGGCTAAATACTCGTCAGAGACCTACAATAATACCATCTATTTCTCCCGTTGTGGTGACGGAGATATGGGCGGAAAAGGACGCGGACTCGCCTTCCTCAACCATGTGCTGCAGAAGAACGACCTCTTCGACCGATGGGAGAATATTCGCGTGCTCGTTCCGCGAACCATGGTCATCACAACAGATTATTTCGACCGCTTCATCCACGACAACGGTTTGCAATATGTCATCAATGCCGACTTGAGCGACGAGGAGATACTCTCCGAGTTCGTCGCTTCTGCGTTGCCGCTCGACTTGCGAGAAGCGTTGCGACATTTCATCCGGGCAACCAAAAGACCGCTCGCTGTTCGTTCTTCGTCTAAACTCGAAGATTCTTATTATCAGCCTTTTGCGGGTGTCTATAGTACCTATATGATCCCGCACACCGAGAACGAAGACCAGCAACTCCGCCTGCTCAGCAAGGCTGTCAAATCGGTCTACGCCTCGGTCTATTACGCCGCTTCTCGCGGATATATTACTTCTACCGGCAATGTCCTTAGCGAGGAGAAAATGGCCATCGTAGTGCAAGAAGTGTGCGGTGAGCAGGAAGGCAATTATTATTTCCCTGTCATCTCCGGTGTCGCGCGTAGTGTCAATTTCTATCCGGTCGGCAAGGAGAAACCCGAAGACGGTATTGTGAAGGTCGCTTATGGACTTGGCAAAGTGGTCGTGGACGGCGAACAAGTACTCCGCTTCTCGCCTAAGTACCCAAAGAATGTCATGCAGACGTCCACGGTCGACCTCGCTATGCGAGAGACACAGCAATCCATGCTCGCACTCTCTCTCAACCCGGAGAAATTCAAGACTTCCATCGACGACGCCGTCAATCTGGAACGTATTCCTATTCATGACTGCAATCAGTTCGAGTCGCTCAAGTTGATCGCATCTACGTACGACCGCGAGAATATGCGTATCGTCGATTCCTGTTACCCCGATGGACCGCGTTTGGTCACCTTCGCTCCGCAACTCAAATTCAAAACTTTCCCGCTCGCCGAGATTGTTCAACAGTTACTCGAAATGGCGCAACAGGAAATCAAATGTCCTGTTGAGATTGAGTTTGCCGTTAACCTGGAGCACGAACCGCAGATCTTTCACGTACTGCAAATCCGACCTATCTCTGCTGACTCGCTGACCGCTAAAGTGGAGTGGGACAAAGTTGACACCAACGATGCTTTCCTTCGTTCCGGCAATGCGCTCGGTATAGGCAAAATAGAAGACGTTCAGGATATTATCTATCTGCGCCGTGACGCTTTCGATACCTTGCGAACGAGAGAAATGGCTGCCACTATACGTGAGTGGAACAATAGAATGCGTCAGGAAGGAAAATCATACTTGCTCATCGGATATGGGCGATGGGGCTCGCAGATTCCGACTCTCGGAGTGCCCGTACAATGGAGTGATATAAGCGAAGCGAAAGCCATCGCAGAATGTAGCCTTCAGAATTTCCGTATCGAACCCAGTCAGGGAAGCCATTTCTTCCAGAACTTGACTTCCTTCAATGTCGGATATATGAATATCGATCCTTGGGCGCGACCCGACGATTGCTATGATTCCGAGGCTTTAGATGCCTTACCCGCAGTTGAAGAAACTGACCTCGTACGTCATGTCCGTCTCAACCAGCCGCTCGAGATGTACATTGATGGCTTCGCCAATCGCGCCCTCATCAAAATGCAATAACGGCACTCCGAGTGAACAAGCGCCATTTATCCGCCATTTGAGCGCCAATTAACGGTCGATCAGCTGTCAATCCTAGACTATACGGCCGTCAATCAGCCACTCTCGCCGTGACCTTACCATAGGATAACCATAGGATAACCATAAGATAACCATAGGATACTTTATACAAAAGCAGGAAAAACAAAGGAAAATCTCGCTCGTACTATATATACGTAGTATATATACTTTTTTTCGGCTTTTTACAACGAACCCAATGCTATTACCTTTGCCCGCTTTTTCTTTTTGTACACAAAAAATGTAGAAAAAATGCACACGCGCTTGCGTATATCATTTATTTTTTGTAATTTTGCAGCCGCAAAAAAGGTTGGGGATAATATTATCCCCTTTTAACCGTACTTAAGCATTTGATAATCAATTATTAATACAACAAAAACTAAATGGAAAAGAAGAAAAGAGTTTACACCTTCGGTAACGGAAAAGCTGAAGGAAATGCACAGATGCGCGAATTGCTGGGAGGTAAGGGCGCTAACTGTGCAGAGATGAACCTTGTCGGTGTGCCCGTTCCTCCGGGATTCACCATTACTACCGAGGTTTGCAACGAGTACTATCAAGTTGGACAGGACAAAATCGTTGCTGAGTTGACAGAAGAAGTTAATGCCGCTGTAAAACACGTAGAGGAACTGATGAACTGCAAATTCGGCGATCCGAAGAACCCGCTTCTCGTTTCTGTTCGTTCAGGAGCACGTGCTTCCATGCCGGGTATGATGGATACTATCCTTAACCTCGGTCTCAACGACACAGTTGCTGAGGGTATGGTGGCTAAAACCAATAATCCGCATTTCGTTTATGACTCATACCGCCGCTTCGTACAAATGTACGGTGACGTTGTGCTCGGTATGAAACCGGTTAACAAAACCGATATAGACCCGTTCGAGGCTATCATCGAGGAAGTCAAGGCTATACGTGGCATCAAACTCGATAAAGACCTCAACGTGGACGAACTCAAACTCCTGGTTGCTCGTTTCAAAAACGCTATCAAAGAGCAAACAGGCAAGGACTTCCCGAACGATCCTATCGAGCAACTCTGGGGCGCTATCTGCGCTGTGTTCCGTAGCTGGATGAACGAGCGCGCTATCCTCTACCGTAAGATGGAAGGAATTCCTGACGAGTGGGGAACAGCCGTTTCCGTTATGGCCATGGTATTCGGTAACATGGGCGAGACCTCGGCTACTGGTGTTTGCTTCAGCCGTGACGCCGCTACTGGTGAAAACCTCTTCAACGGTGAGTACCTCGTGAATGCACAGGGTGAGGATGTTGTGGCTGGTATCCGTACTCCGCAGCAGATTACACTCGAAGGAAGCCGCCGTTGGGCTGCTCTCCAAGGTATCAGCGAGCAGGAACGCGCAAGCAAGTATCCTTCTATGGAAGAGGCTATGCCGGAACTCTTCGCTGAGCTGAACAGCATCCAGCAGAAACTGGAGGACCACTATCGCGATATGCAGGATATGGAGTTCACCGTTCAGGAAGGCAAACTCTGGTTCCTCCAAACCCGTAACGGTAAGCGTACCGGTACTGCTATGGTTAAGATTGCCATGGACCTGGTTCGCGAAGGCGTTATTAGTGAGAAAGAAGCTATTATGCGCTGCGAACCGCAGAAGTTGGACGAACTCCTCCACCCGGTATTCGACAAGGATGCGCTGAAGAAGGCTAAGGTGATCACCCAAGGTCTGCCTGCTTCTCCGGGTGCCGCTTGCGGACAAATCGTATTCCACGCTGACGATGCACAAGAGTGGCACGAGAACGGTCACAAGGTTGTTATGGTTCGTATCGAGACCAGCCCGGAGGACCTCGCAGGTATGAGCGCTGCTGAAGGTATCCTCACCGCTCGTGGTGGTATGACTTCTCACGCTGCCGTTGTGGCACGTGGTATGGGTAAGTGCTGCGTTTCTGGCGCAGGTGCTATCCAGGTGGATTACAAAGCTAAGACTGTTAAGATCGAGGGCGTAACCTACAAGGAGGGCGACTATATCTCCCTCAACGGTTCTACCGGTCAGGTTTACGCAGGTGAGATCCCAACCAAGGCTGCTGAACTCAGCGGTGACTTCAAGGAGCTCATGGACCTCTGCGACAAATATACTCATCTGCAGGTTCGTACCAACGCAGATACTCCGCACGATGCACGCGTTGCACGCCAGTTCGGTGCTAAGGGTATTGGTCTGACCCGTACAGAGCACATGTTCTTCGAGGACAAGAAGATCTTGGCTATGCGTGAGATGATCCTCGCTAAAGACAGCGCTGGTCGTGAGAAAGCATTGGCTAAGTTGCTGCCGTACCAGAAGGCTGACTTCAAGGGAATCCTTGAGGCTATGGACGGTTGTCCGGTTAATATTCGTCTGCTTGATCCGCCTTTGCACGAGTTCGTTCCTCACGATCAGAAGGGTCAGGAGCAAATGGCTAAGGAGATGGGCGTTAGCGTAGAAGAGATTCAGGCACGTGTGGCTTCTCTGGCAGAGAACAACCCGATGTTGGGTCACCGTGGATGTCGTCTGGGTATCACCTTCCCGGAGATCACCGCTATGCAGACTCGCGCTATCCTCAGCGCTGCTTGCGAACTGAAGCAAGAGGGCAAGAACCCGATGCCGGAAATCATGGTTCCGCTCATCGGTATCCTCTATGAGTTGAAGCAACAGAAGGAGATTATCCAAACCGTTGCTAAGGAAGTCTTCGCCGAGTATGGTGTAGAGGTAGAATTCGAGATCGGTACGATGATCGAGATCCCGCGTGCTGCCCTGACCGCAGACCGAATCGCTACTGAGGCTCAGTACTTCTCCTTTGGTACCAACGACTTGACTCAGATGACCTTCGGCTATAGTCGTGACGATATCGCTTCCTTCTTGCCGGCTTACCTCGAGAAGAAGATCCTCAAGGTCGATCCGTTCCAGGTTCTCGACCAGAATGGTGTTGGCCAGCTGATCAAGATGGCGGTAGAGAAAGGTCGTGCCGTTCGTCCGGGATTGCGCACAGGTATCTGCGGTGAGCATGGTGGTGAACCAAGTTCCGTCAAGTTCTGCGCACGTGTAGGCATGAACTATGCTTCTTGCTCGCCGTTCCGTGTTCCTATCGCACGCCTCGCTGCAGCTCAGGCAGCCGTAGAGGACGAGAAGTAATCGTGCCTTCGGCTAGGAAGTAATCGTGCCCTTGCGGTGCTAAGAAATAACTGTTCCTTTGCGGCTGCAATAACCGTTCCATCGGCGTCTAACCTCCAACGCGAACAAGTTATTCAACTGTACCGACAAGTCATAATTAGACTACACAAACAAGTCATAATTAGGCTAATATTTAAGAAAAATGGCATGCACTCTTGTGTATGTCATTTTTTTTTCGTACCTTTGCCGCCGCTATCGTGTATGTGCGCTTTGCGCGTGCATAAAAGCAATACCGGAAAGTTCAAGATACGCATCGCAATGAACCGAATAAACCCGACATCTCCATATTATTCTAACCAGCCTTCACCTTATGTTCCTCCTATGGGCATGCCGATGGGGCCGATGGGACCAATGATGCCCCCGCCACGCAAACGCACGTGGAAAGATCGTATCATGCGCAGTTTCGGAGCGGGTATGCATACTGCTATAGAAAAAGGCGAGCGTACAATCCCGAAATGGCTGGTATGGAGACCGATTATCTTCTTCTTTATTTCTTATTTTGCTTGTAGGATAGCTTTTGGTCACCCTATGCCGACGGAGTACGCGATTGTGGCAAGTATATCTATTCTGCTTTTCTTTTATGGAATGTTCGAAGCAGCCCGTACTTGGCAGAAACGCAGAGAAGACACGTTCCTCCACAATATTTTTTGGACCGGACTCATCATTCGCCTCATATGGGTACTATATCTCTATTTTTTCTTCAATCCGGAGTATTACAACAATACTTTTGGAGATGGCAAAGATACCGGTTGGTATATGGATTTCGGACACGGAATAGCAGATTGGATTCGAAATGGAATGCCCACTTCCTTTAATCAGTTGAGACTATCATATGCTTCCGCTATAGATGATATCGGGTATCCTATTTGGTTGGCTATTGAGTATATCTTTACGATGGATATAGACGAAGTGTTGGTTCCTTTTGTAACGAAGTCAATAATGGGAGCGTATTGCGCAATCAGCATTTATAAAATGAGTAAACGGCACTTTAGTGAAGGAGTGGCGAGAGTGGCTGCTGCGTTTGTGGCATTCAACCCAAATATGATATATTGGTGTGGAACCATGATGAAAGAGGCGGAAATGGTATTCCTTTGTTGCTTGTTTTTGGATAAAACGGATTTTACTCTTTCTACAAGTAATAAATTGGGGTTTAAACAGTTAATCCCGGGTGTGCTGATAGGCTTGTTCTTCTTCAGTATTCGTACTGCTTTGGGACTAATCGCTTTTTTGGCAATATTTAGTCATATAGTATTTGTTTCACAACGAGTAATGAGCACCGGAAAAAAAGTTCTTGCAGGAATAATGGTGGCAATTGCACTGTTAATAGGGGTCGGAGATCGATTACAAATGCAGGCGCAAGAGATGCTCACTGAAGTCCAATCCGGAGGACAAAAAACGAATATGGAGTGGCGTGCAATCCGAAAAGGTGGAAATAGTTTTGCAAAATATGCCGGCGCAGCCGTTTTTGCCCCTCTTATTTTTACCATTCCTTTCCCGACGTTCAATATGGCTGCAGAAGACCAGGTGACACAGATGTTATTGTGTGGCGGAAGTTATATTCGTAATATACTTTCTTTCTTTGTTATCATAGTGATGATTCTATTGCTAGTAAGTGGGGAGTGGCGCAAACATGTGTTTATATTGGCCTATACGGTCGGGTATCTTGTCATATTGGTTTTTAGTGGTTATGCTCAGTCCGGACGTTTCCATATGCCAATATGGCCGATGATTTTGCTCTTTGCTGCGTGTGGAGTACAAATAGCGAAGGGCAATAGTACTATTCGTCGTGGTTTTAATATCGTACTTTTATTGGAAATCGTCATCTCTTTAGCTTGGAACTGGTTTAAACTGGCAGGCCGAGGAATGATATAAAGCTAAACTATATAAATAATTGTTTGTTGAATCAATACGTTGAACGCATAATGAAAGTTTTATTAGTACATAGTGGCAATGCAGTAGCAGGCCTAAGTAATACTTATACTTTTGTGCACGAGCAAGGTGAAGCTCTGCGAGCACGAGGTATTGAGATTGATTATTACGCTGTGGTTGGGAAAGGGGCTCGCGGCTACTTGCGCAATATTCGTCCTTTGCGAAAGAAAATTAAAGATTTTCAGCCGGACATAGTACATGCTCATTATGGTTTAAGTGGTATGTTAGCAGTGTTATCTACTCGCATTCCGGTTGTGATTACTTGCCATAATGGTGAAACACATACGCATAGAGGAAGTTTCTTTAGCTCAATAGCGCTATTATGTGCGCGCCATTCTATATATGTGGCACAACATATTCGTGATATGCTCTATTTCCGTCCGCGAAACTATACCATTTTACCTTGTGGCATAGATTTGGAGAATCTGGCTATCGTGCCGAAGACGAAAGCGCAAAAAGAGATGAATCTCCCCCAAGACAAGATAAATATCCTTTTTGGCGGCGCGTTTATTAATGAGCGTAAAAATGCTCCTCTTGCACGTGCGGCTATTAAGTTGATAGAAGAAAGCGAAGAGAAAAGGGGCGTAAAAGGAAAGAAGAAGGAGATTAATCTTATTGAAATGCGTGGCTATAATCGCCACCAAGTAGCAATGTTGTTGTGCGGGTGTGACATGTTGCTGCTACCAACGAAAAACGAAGGCTCTCCTCAAGTGGTAAAGGAGGCCATGGCATGTAATTGTCCTGTCGTGGCTACCGATGTGGCTGATATTGCTCATTTGTTGCATGGAGTGAAGAATAGTTATGTTACCACATTCGAACCCGAAGACGTAGCCGACAAAATCAAGCGTGTGATAGATAGCGGCGAGCGTAGCGATGGACTATTTCGCATTCAGGCGTTGCGCTTATCCAATCCGGAAGTGGCTGAGACTATCCACCAGATATATTGCAATATCCTGCATATAGAAATGCAGACAGAACAAAGAAGAAGTGAGAAGGATTTGCAAATACTGGCATTCTATCTCCCGCAGTACTATCCGATACCGGAGAATAATCAATGGTTCGGCGAGGGATTTACGGAGTGGACTAATGTGGGAAAAGCAAAGCCGCTATTCCACCACCATTATCAACCTTTGGTTCCGGCAGATCTGGGCTATTATGATCTACGATTACCGCAAGTACGTGCTAAACAAGCAGAACTGGCCAAAGAAGCAGGAGTAGCAGCTTTTTGCTACTATCATTATTGGTTCGGCAATGGAAAACAATTGTTGGACATGCCGCTGCGGGAAGTAACACGATTGGGTGAACCGGATTTCCCATTTTGTATCTGTTGGGCCAACCATACATGGTACAACAAAACTTGGAACTCAGAAAAAAGTGTGCTTGATATGGTCCCAATTATGCCGCAGACATATCCGGGCGAAGACGATTGGGACGCACATTTTTATTCCCTGTTAGACACATTCCGCGACCGACGTTACTATCGTATTAATGGTAAATTAGTGTGGGTGTTCTACCATGTAGCTGACATACCTAATGCTGAAAAAATGATGCAAAGGTGGAATGAGTTAGCACAGAAGGAAGGCTTGGACGGATTCTACTATATGAGTTATGTGGACGATGTACAAGATATGAATAATCCTGCCCATCAATTGTGCAAGGACGTAATATTGAGTTGTAAGGAGAATATTACTTCAGTCGGGCGCTCTACCTCAACGCGTAAATTTGCTCGATTCATACAAGCGTTTTTCTCGCAATTGCTTCATATACCATTGGGCGTATATCGCTATTCGCGTGTGCGGAAAAAACTGCTTGACCCGCGTTTCGCAGATGAGGATGTCGTACCTGTATTATATCCTAATTGGGATAATACTGCGCGTCGCAAGATGGGAGCTATGGTATTGCATGATGCTACACCGGAACAATTCTATTTGCATTGCAAAGAAGTCTTCCGCTTTATGCGTGGTAAGAAAAACAGGGTGGTGTTCCTCAAGTCGTGGAACGAATGGGGTGAAGGTAACTATATGGAGCCATGCTTGCGATATGGTCACGGGTATATACGTGCGCTAAGGCGCGCCTTGGATGAGGAGAATGCTAATAACATACGAAAATGATACTGTTGTAATCAACGAATGCTTAGTATCCTAAAATATGAAGATATTGATCGCAATGCATGGAACGTGCTTGTGCAGGAGTGTAAGACAGGGACTTGGTTCCAGTCGCCTGCAGCATATGATTTCTTTGCATCACAGCCATCACTATTCACTCCCTTTGTTTTCGGTATCGAAAACGAAGGCAAATTACATGGCATATGCGCAGGATATGTGACGCGTGAGAAAAATGTGATCAAACAATTATTCACTCGCAGGGCTATCATAATCGGAGGACCCGCATTAGCTGATGATGCTACGTTAGAAGAAGTCGCTTCTCTCATGGGAAAAGTTAGACAGGAACTTCAATCACAGGCTATATATGTAGAAACCAGAAACTTTAATGATTATAGTAGATGGAGAAATGCATTTGAAATAGCAGGATTCCATTATCAACCTCACTTGAATTTTCACATAGATACTTGCTCCTCGGAAGTGGTGGAGGCTAACTTGGGAAAAAGCCGTAAACGTGATATACGAACCACAATAAGAGAAGGTGTGACAATCGTAGAAATTAATAATAACGGCGATAGAAATGAGAATTATGAAAAGATTTCAGAGTTTTATGCCGTACTGAAAAAGCTATACCAAACAAGAGTTAAAACGCCTTTGTTCCCTTTGTCTTTCTTCTTGGCACTCAGTAACCATCCGGACGCCAGATTCCTGTTGACAGAGTATAAAGGCCATGTAATAGGAGGAACGGTATGTGTAGAATTGTCAGGTAAGTGTCTGTACGAATGGTTCGCTTGCGGCGAAGATGGTGTTTACCCGCATATATTTCCTTCGTGTTATGCTACATATGCCGGAGTAATGTATGCTGCCGAACATGGTTGCCCGCGCTTTGATATGATGGGAGCCGGCAAACCCGACGCGGCTTATGGTGTTCGTGATTTTAAGGCTAAGTTCGGTGGCCTATTAGTGGAATATGGGCGCAATCTCTTAATTAACAATCATTTGTTGTATAGTATAGGCAGTTGGTATATACGATGGATTAAAAGTACAATCCGCCACCATACAAATACTACGATTAGAGTCTTATTGGGAGAGATAACCAGTTATAAGGCAATTGTAATAGCTCGCTATATTCGTAAGTATTATCCGGAGGTCGAATTATGGGGATATGATAATAAACCACTTACCCGTTGGTGTCATACTCGATATATAGATAAGTATATTCAATTACATAATACGAAAAATGACAAAACCTCGTATGTGAAACAATTGGCAGAGTGTGCAAAACAAAATGCAATAGATGTGCTAATACCCGTTCATAGTGATTATATTGGCACTATAATAGAGCATAAGGACTTATTCGGTGATATGTTGGATTACTTGGGTAAATATGCTGATTATCAGACTTTGCACGAGAAGAACCGATTGATGCAGGTTGCCAATGAACAAGGGGGTAGAGTTCCGAAATCTTATTCGTCAATTGCTGAGGCAAACATACCTTTTGTAGTAAAACCTACAGATTTATCATCCTCGAAAGGTGTACGGTATTGTTTCTCTGAGAAAGATCGAGAAAACATAGAGAACGAGTATAAGAATTATTCGCACCCATATATATGTCAGGAGTATGTGCAAGGTGAAGGATGTGGGTATGAAGTATATTGTCGGGAAGGAAAAGTATTACGAGAGTATGGGCATTTGCGACTCGCAGAGTATCCTATAACAGGTGGATCTAGTGTCTATCGCAGAGGCTTTATGCACGCAGATATGCGTCCGATGGCAGAGGCAATATTACATTGTGTTCCATGGACTGGATTCGCAATGTTTGAGTTTAAATTGACCCCGGATAATCGGCTGGTCTTGATTGAAGTAAATCCGCGTATATGGGGTAGTATTCACCAGACATTAGCTGGAGGATGCAGGTTGTTCGACCCGCTTTTGAATAGTGAGGTGAGGGAGGAAATTGCGGATATGCAGAAAGTAAATGAATCTCCTATTCGAACTATTTTGAACCCACAAGTATATATTGTGATGGCGCAGTACTTATTACGAGGAAAGTGGGGGAGCGCAAAAGACTATTGGCGCCACCGACGATTTATACATCGGGATGTAAGTCTATTGGACGATCCTAAAGGGGTATTTAGTATAATTATACGAAAATTATTATGAAAACACTGTATGTTCTTGACTTTGACAAAACACTGATACCATATGATTCTTTCAATAGGTATCTGCGACATTTGGTATGGCTTCGTCCGATAAGTGTCGGATGTATTTTATCGCTGCGCGTACTTCGTATAATTAGTGTTAAATCACTTAAACATTGGACAAGTGTCATAGTGTGGAGAAGTAAGTTTTTGCAGCGTGACGCTCGCCATTTCGCAAATCGTTTGGTATATGATATTGTGTGGCCGGAGAAAGTGCCGCATGAAAGAGGAGAAGTGCTCTTGCTATCCGCGTCTCCGGCTGTATATATGCGGTATGTGGCTGAGGCCTTGCAGACCAGATTGTTGTGCTCAGATTATATAGATGGACAATTTGTTCACATGTATGGTGAGAACAAAGCCGTCTATTTGCAAAAGAAGTATCCACGGGAAAAATATCACTATGCTTATGCCGTTTCTGATAGTATAACAGATATGTGCTGGCTGAAAGAATTTGAACATTTTGATTTAGTAGAGTTATCATGAATATATTATTTGTAACCGGACATCCGGCGCAAGTGCATAATTTTCGTAATGTGCGCGCCGAATTGATACGAGATGGACATCGTGTCTTTTGGTTAACGACGCCTAAAGACATTGCGACCAACTTGTTGGAAACATATGATATTCCATATATTCGCTTGCAGAAAGCCGCGAAGTCTGCATGGAGCAGAATGCGTGTAATGATCCATAATACGATATTAGTGATTAGAACTATATTCCGCAACCATATTGATGTATGCGTAACAAGAACTGATCCATATACAGCAATAGCAGCATGGATATGCAGAGTACCTAATATTATGTTACAAGACACCGAGCATGCCGCGACAAGTCGTTTGCAAGGACCATTTGCCCGATTTGGGTCTGCATATTTAGAACCCGAATGTTTCGCAGTTAAAGTACGTGAGGACGAATTGCGATTCCCCGGTAACATAGAATTGTTCTATGTTCATCCGAAGCGTTTTTCTGCATCATCGATATGGAACTTGTTGCAGATAGCACCGAATACACGTTATGCTATAGTGCGTTTTGTCAAGTGGGATGCTTTTCACGATGCGAATCTGGTCGGCGGTTTCTCATTGGACCAAAAACGGCAATTGGTGCAACGATTAAGCAAGCATCTACGCGTTTTTATCTCTTCAGAGAGCGAGTTGCCCGCAGATTTGGAACCGTATCGTATTCGTATTCCTATTGAGCATATGCATGATGTGCAAGCATCTGCGACACTATTTGTGGGAGAATCGGCCACTATGGCTTCTGAATCTGTTGTTATGGGTACTCCGGCCATATATATAGACGAAGTGGGGCGCGGTTATACAGATGAGGAAGCGCGTGAACAATTGTTGTGGATGTACCGTCCGGTAGCAAATAGAAAACTATTGAAGTCAGAGCCATCGTGGATTAGCGGTGGGGTAGAAGAATGTATAGAGAAAGCAGTAGAGTTAGCTGCTATCAATTATGATTCAAAGATATATGCACAACGTCATAAGGAATGGATGCGAAACAAGATCGACTGCACAGCCTTTTTAACATGGTTTATTGAGAATTATCCCGAATCTGTGCAGAAAACACGCGAGGCGGATGAGACGTTCTGGCAGCACTTTAAATAATGCGCGTGAAGCGAACATCAAAGGAAATCGAAAATACTCCCGTACCTGTGTCGCAACGTACCGAACTCATATCGAACTAATCCTAGACAATACTCGGGGTTTCATCGGGGTTTCATCGGGGTTTTATCGAGGACCAAATGAACGCAAACAGAGCGAGAATCTACCAATAGAGAATTCCGCAACAAGACAGACAATAAACACTTAAATACATATATTATGAAAAAACTATCTACTTTGTTGAGCATTCTGTTCTGTAGTCTATGGGCAGAAGCAAGTATCCAACTACCGGCAACGTTGGACCAAAGTAATGTGTCTGCTGTCAGTACTGACATGACCTATTACAACACAGACTATTTCGACTATGGTCCCACCGATGCGGCTAATACAGGACGGTGGGCAGAGTGGAATGTCAGCCTGAACTATCCCGGTAAGTATTTCGTGTCAGAAGATGTCGCTTGTACCAATTCGCATCAATGGCAAGTACAGCTGTTACAATCCGGGACTGTGATCTCTTCGTTCGATTGTAAACGAGTTGGAGCATACACCGGTACGATGAATGACGGTGTGTGGGACTTAAGTTCTGTCGCAACAGGAGAATACACCTTGCGTGTAGTGAATATCTATCAGTGGTCTCAGCCTAAACTGAAGAGTATTACCCTGGAATATGACGGCGAGATATTGCCGGAACCGGATCCTATGCCCGATCCCGATCCCAATGGTATGCAAGTTGATTATACTGCCGACGACTCAACTATCTTTCCGAATCCAGAACGCGGATTCATCACCATGCTGGAGAAGAAGAACGTGAGTGAACAGGAACCATATGCCGTTGTGGGGAAGGAAACGTATCTGACCAATCATGCCAATGACGACCAAGGGTCGCTGATATTGGTGTTGTACTACCTAAATAACTATATCAATACACCTAATCTGCCTGACAAAGTATTGAGCGCTTTTGACGAAGATATGGACGTGCTGCGTAGTTACGGCATGAAAGCTATAGTGCGTTTTGCTTATGCTTTGAAAGAAGATTCCATCAACGGAGACCTGACTGCGGTCGATGCTCCGCTGAGCATAATAGAGCAACACATTGCAAAATACAAGAGTCATTGGGAGAACAATGCTGATGTGATTTTTGTCTTCCAAATGGGTATGGTGGGCGCGTACGGCGAGTGGTATTATACTACCAATTTCGGAAACAAAGACTCGCACATGAATAGTAGCCGTCGCGCACTGGTGGATACGTTCCTAAATGCCACACCTAAGAACCGCTGCGTGCAGATTCGTACTCCGCAGTATAAGACCGAGTATGTCGGCAGCACAACGCCGATTTTATATTCAGAGGCGTACAACGGATCCAATAAGTCTCGTTTGGGCCACCACAACGATGCGTTCTTGTACCAAGCGGACAATATGGGAACGTATAACGACACCTCTATCCAGAAACCATATATAGCACGCGAGACATTCTATGTCCCCATAGGCGGAGAGAGCGATATAACCAAGGACTCAATGGCCAATATCTATGCCGGTTATGATGAGACGATTGCCGAGATGAGCCGTCTGCACTGGACCTTCATCCAGAGTGGATATTCCCGAACCGTGACTGACAAATGGCGTCGCGAAGGGACTTTTGCAGAGCTGAACCGCCGCCTGGGTTACCGTTATCAGTTGATCAGCGGAACCTATACACAAGCAGCCGAAACGGGAGACTCTATCTCTGTCTATATGCAAATACGCAATACCGGCTTTGCTCCGTTATACAACGAGCGCCCTGTATACATTGTGCTCAAGAACAACAGCCATACTTATCCTTTGATGATGAAGGCCGATCCGCGTCGCTGGCGTCCGAATGGTGTGGTTACAACGGTTAGCGAGAAATTGGCATTGCCTAATGACATGGCGACGGGTACTTATCAACTCTATCTGTATATGCCCGACGCATATGCGTCCATTGCTTCTAATCCGAAATATGCGGTGCGCTTTGCCAATAGCAATGTGTGGGAGAGCACATCCGGTATGAACAAACTGAACGCATCTATAACTATCAGCGAAGGAAGCAATCCTCCTACACCAAGCGGCATCGAACTGCCCGCTACGTTGAATAAAGCCAATAGGTCTGCCGTAAGCGACGACAAATGGTATAATACCGATTATTTTAACTTCGGTGACGAATGGGGAGTTGATGGTAGCGATGGAACGAACTTGAGCCGTTGGATTGAATGGAATGTCTATCTGGGTACTCCTGGAGAATATACGGTTTCAGAAGAGGGATATTATCCTAATGGTCATAACTACTCGCTGCAGTTACTTAACGGCAATGTTGTAGTGTCTGAATATACCACAGTTCAGACATGGGCATCGGGTGAACAGACTATCACACAAAGCACAAAATGGGACCTGAGTGGTGTAGCAGTAGGCAACTATACATTGCGTGTCATGAATGCTACGTCTAATGGTCAACCCAAACTCAAGAGCATTACATTGGAGAACGAAGCACTGGTTACATCCCACACCGTGACATGGAATGCCAATGGCGGTTCGTGTGCTACGACTACCGGCGAGGTGGCTATAGGTGATCCGATAGGGACGCTGCCGGTGGCAAGCAAGTCCGGCTATTCCTTCATAGGCTGGTTCACAGGCGCTTCCGGCGGTTCGCAAATCAAATCCACTACCATACCGGAAAGCAATGTAACCTATTATGCGCAATATGTGGTAATACCTCAATTGTCGGGAGATGGCGTTGAGTTGCCCGCTACGCTGAGCAGTGCTAATGTGGGGATAGTTAGCGGTGATATGGCGTATTACAATACCGAATACTTTGATTTCGGTGATGGTTCCTCCGGCCATAATCTTGGCCGTTGGGCTTCTTGGAGAGTTTACTTGCACTTCCCGGGCGAATATACTGTCAGCGAAGAAACATTCTGCGAAACAGGACACAACTATATCTTACAGTTGTTTGACGGCAATACCTTAGTGGCTGAATATTCGACCGCTAAGACCTATGCTTCCGGCGAGCAGACTATCACGCAAAGTGCCAAATGGGACTTAAGTAGTGTGCCGGCGGGTAACTATACGCTGCGCGTATTGAATGGCATGGCCAACGGACAACCTAAACTGAAGAACATGACTCTCAGTTGTGACTTGCCAAGCTATACGATTACCTGGAAGAACTATGATGGCACAACGCTGAAGACTGATCAAGTGACCTATGGTGATACTCCTGCCTATACTGGCGCTACGCCTACGCGTCAGGCCGAAGTATGTACAGAATATACCTTCAACGGGTGGAGCCCGGCTGTGACTGCAGCAACTCAGGATGTAACGTACACAGCAACATACGAGAGCGGAATAATACTATATCCTGTTACGGTTAGTACCGAAGATCCCAACAAGGGAACAGTAACTGTTACTCCGTAACGAATCAATCTATTGCTTTATTTTGGCGGCGGAAAATGGCAAGTCCATATCCGCCTGCCAAGAGCAATAGAAGCCACCATGCATCACCTATCGGTAACTGCTTATTGATATCTTCATCCTCCGGGTGAGGAGTGGGAGGCGGAGGCCCGATGCGCATGGCAGGAGAACTTAATCCTATATCATCTGTAGATATATTTTGATAGGCAGATATACCGGCTATGCCCGAATAGCCGGTTGTTGTTTGCTGATACTTGCGTTTAGACGTTAAGATACTTCCGCTGAATAGGTTCGTTCCGCTCGTGGCGGCATGCGACTGATGATCTCCGACAACACCACCCCAGACCGCAACGGATTGAGAACCGGCGGAGTGAAGAAAAACATTATTGTATGTGGGCTGATTGATAGTAGCCGTATAGGCACTACTTGTGCTGTTGAACTGCTGAGCATGGAGTCCGAGGCTAATCAGCAACAGAGAGAGAAATATATGATTAAATCTTGTATTCGCGACCATTATTTCTTTCTCTTATAGTTTGATTTTTTGTACTTGCATACTACCGGTAGTAATTATATGGATGATATATATGCCTGATTGTAGATGGTCGAACGACCGATTGAAATCGGATGTGCGATGCTCTATGAGTCGTCCGTCTGTGCTATATATAGTCATTTGCAGAATCTCGTTGTCAGTAGCGTCTGCTTGCTCTAAGATAGTCGGTGTGCTTGTGTCATAACGATTGTCGATGATTTCAAAGCGTACATGTTTCTCCTTATCATAGGTAGCGAAGGTATAGGAGGCGCCATCCGTAATGTCGGTCTCCTGTAGCGTCAAAAGGTCGCGCAAGCGCAGACCGGGTTCTGTTGACGAGAAGTGTAAAGTATATTCCGTATCTTCTCCGGCGCGAAAGGCAATATGCTTGTTGGCAAACGAAGGAGACACATCAACGGCGAGTTCTAAGGTATCTGTGTGCGTCATCAGTTGCGGAGCGTATTTCTCTCCCTCAAATTTGAGTCCGTCCCACGCGTTGTCAAACGCATTGGTCTGCTCTGCGTTCTCAAAGAGGTAGAGACGGTCTGCGAACCGTTTGCCTGTCACGTCCATGATAATGCGCGGCATGGATGATGCTTGTGCGTTGCGTTGAGGTGCGCGATTGGGGCCGACTGAAATCGGGTCATTCTCATGCCCTTCTGCGTTGCGAACCAGTCGGTCGTAATCCAGGGTTAGCGTTGTGGCTGTCTCTGTCACGATATAGAAACCCTGCATGGGCGCAATGTGCTGATAATCATCCAACATACCGGACGCTGAGGCTATCGGTATCGCTACGTACTGACCCGCTGCAGTGGTGGCTGAGAAAGACGTCTGGTCGCCCTCATTGATGCCGGTGTTGAAGAGATAGATAGTGGCTTGCGCGTCGCCGAAATCCGAAGCGATGAACCTGGTGATGTTGATGGGGGCCATCCAACTGTTGGAGAACATGTTCCATCCTTTATAATCTGTGCCATCACATGTCAAGTTGAGCGTCTGGTTGACAGAAGGAACGAGTGTGCCGGTGTTGACAAAGGTCTTGGCTTCTTCCTGTGTTAGGCAATAACCGACGAAAGGTGTCAGTGCTTCTGTCTTCTGAACAAACTTCCAATTGCTACCGGCATTGCCGGACACATCTTCTATCCATCGGCACATCCATGAGCCTTCGTAATGGCTCTGTGCCCTTGTGACATCGCTGAACGGCACTCCCATATATTGCCACGTAGCAGCGTCCCAATCAGGAGCGCCTGCTCCGCGCGCGTAGAACTCAATGGTGGCATGGGTGTGGTTGCCTGTATCACCATGAACCAGAGCACCCTGATTCGTTGCGTTAGACTTGATAGTCAAATCGTTGGCGCTCACATCGTACAGAGTGTTATAATCCGTTCCGTGCACAACGCTTATCCTATTGGCAACAGCCAAGGCTGCGTCAGCGTTGATCGTGAGCTGTCCGTTGTATCCCACATGTTGTTGGCATAGTTTGACATTCATAGCATGAGCAGTATCAATATCCACAATGCACGGTTTGAGAATACGCGTTGCCTGATAGAAAGAAGGTATCTCGGTGTAAGTCGGTGCCCAGTTGCGCGGATCGCTCCAGACATGTGTGGCATTGTTGTCGTCAAAGACCAAATCGCGACAGCCGTATATCTCTACGCTATATACGCAGTGGTTCTCTCCGTTGTCAGCAGCGCGGAACACACCGACACCCGTTGCGCCAGCTTCGTTCATGGCCAGTACATCGTCAGAGGCGAGGAAATACTCGTATATGCCGGGCTCTTTTACCTCCTTGATATGTATCAATAGTTTGGCATCGCTTGCGTTAGTGCCATAGTATATATCGAGCAGATCGTACGAACCGGCTTGTATGCGGTTGGTGTTGCATGAAGTGATGGCAACTCGCACTTTGTCTCCCACGCGGAAGGCGCCTTTGCGTAGTGTAGCAAACACTATATCATTGCCCGCGCTCAGTTGATAACCCGTCTCCGGGTTGCTGTCGTTATCCACGTCGTACGCGGCCGTAGTTGAACCGACCGACACTACCGGAGTGCCGGCGTACTCATTGTTGTTGTAACCAAACACCGTGTATGATGAAGTGCCGGAACCGGTCAGCGTTACTCGTGAAATCACTTGCGGTTCGTCGCAGGGTAGTATCCAGTGTGCCTTGAGACACCAGGCACCCGCATAGTCGCCGAAATAGTTGCCGGTCAGATAGGAGAATAATTCCGTTGTGCTCTCTTGGTACCATCCGGCGAAGATATAACCATCCCGCGTTACATTCTCAGGTAGTGGAGTTATATCATGCTCGTTACCCGTATATCTATACCAATGCGCATAATCCACATTGTTGATAGTACCTCCGTTAGGCTCATATTCAACACTGAAGGTCGGAATATATACAGCCTCTACGTCTGCTGCATCATCGGTAATGGTGGCCGGCAGGTTCTCCCAATGGTCGAATCGCCAGATGCACGAATAGGTCTTCAGACCGCTCTCTGAAGGAATGTTGATTAGTCGACCGGAACTTGTTTCCGGGGCTGTAATGGTCACCGATCCGATGGTTAGCACATTGCTGTCGGCAGTAACGGTTGAGCCTAAGGTGAGATTGTCGGTTGTCGTCATGGTCGGCTCGGCTATTTCGCCATATGCACCACCGAAATATTCTGCCTGGTCAGGTGTTTTGGTATATGTCAAGCTTAGCCCTGCATGTTCGAAACTGAGGCTTTTCAGTTTTGGTCTGGCCCATTCCATAGCGTTGGTGACACGCAGGATATAGTATCCGGTCGGTATAGCGCTAAGATCCCACTTGGCAGATTCGGTCCGTTCGCATCCTTCTTCCCACAAGGCGGTTGTCGTATAGGACGCTACCACGTTGCGCGAGGCGTCCAACAGTTGTATCAGCCATTGGTGGCCGGTCCAGTGGGTCTCGTCCTGCTGCGGAACGGCGAAAAACTCCGTTACCTTGTATTTACCGGAAGACAGCAGATGTACGTTCCATTCCGCCCATCTATTCGTGTTGGTACCGGATACAGGACCGTAATCGAAATACTCATCGTTATCGCCATACCATGTCATGGCTGCTATATACGTGTTGACATTGCTCTTGTCCGCTGTGCCGGGTATATCCATGCAAGGAGCCCATTGTGCAAACAACGATATGTTGCCCGAGACATTGCTGATAGTGGCGCCATCCGGATAGGTCTCTCCGCTTCCATTATCGGCTGTATTCCATCCTACAAACGCGTATCCTGATTTGTAGAACGCGTTCGGTGTGAGTGCGGCATCGTTTCCACAGACGATATTGGTCATGTTGGCCATACTACCTCCATCACTGCCGTTGCCGGCAAAGGAGATGCTGAACTTAGGCAGAGTGTACGTGCCGCGGGAGAAGGTGCCTTTGCCATTATTCCACCCGGTGCAAGTAAACATGTCGTACGAACTGATGGTGATGTCTTCCGATTGGTTCCAGAAGTTCGAACCGCTCCAAGCGATGCCTGTGGAAGAGGGAGCCTGGCGCGTGAAACACAAGGTGTTGTTGTACACCGGAATATCGGCAGCATAGATGCTGGACTCGCAGGCGAAGGGCGTCAGTTCTGCATCATAGTCCTGTTGTCCCCAGGTGTGTACGTAGAACTTAGGATTGTCGTTGCACCAACTACTGCCGCAGATCATGTGTATTGTTTTACGGGGGTATTGGACCGTTATCTTAGGCGCACTGCCGTTGTCGGTGTAGTCGATGATGAATGAGAATGTTCCGGTCCACGAAGTGTTCAGCTTGGTGTTGTTTTTACCGTTTTCCCACACCCATTCGTTTGCATCGCAGGTGATAGTGCCATTGTTGCCGTAATATTCTGTGTTGCCGGCAAACACTTTGAATTCATAGGCTGTGCCGCTGGCGGTCAATGGTACGCTGGCGATACCGACTTTGCTGTTGCCCACGCGCGTGAATGAATAGGAAGCACTTCCGTTGGTGTATTGCTGGAGTGTATAGACCTTAACCATATAGTCGGCACTCGTGGCGCTACAGTTGCCACCCATAGATATCTGACAGGTGTAGTTGCCTGCATCGGCAACCGTGCAGTTATTCTTTATATATGTGGCAGAGTTGGCTCCCGCTATGTTGACCCCATTGAGTTTCCATTGGTAAGTGGGCGTACCGGCGCCGCCGACAGGTGAAGCGGTCAGACTGATGGTCTCGCCGGCAAAATGTCCCCAACCATCGGCTTCGGTGGGAGTCACGGTGACAGAACTGGGGGCTGTGCAATTGGTATCGTCCGGCAGTTCTGAGTACGCGCAGATGATAGGATTGCTGCTGTTGTTATAGGGCGTGTTCGGATACCAGATAACGATATAGTAGTGCGAGAGGGTGGTGTAGAGAACACATTCGGTGTGGGACTCGTGGTCGGTGATGTTGGTGATGTCGGCTCCATTATAATCCGTGATCACGTATTCGAATTTGTATTCGGTCCACGGACTGGGATTGAGAATCCAGAAGTCGTGCCAGCCGGTGAGAGCGGATTCGTGATATTCGTAGTAGCCTCCGGCGCTTAGTTGCATGCTTAGACTGCCGCTCCAGTCCTCTGAACCGACATATTTGTAATTTCCGTCAACGGCATAAACGGCGAGTCTGCTGACTACGCATAATAACAAAAGCAAAGAGCGGAAATGAATATGGGAAATATTGCTATTCATGGTT
Source organism: Paludibacteraceae bacterium (assembly GCA_024689005.1). GTDB lineage: Bacteria > Bacteroidota > Bacteroidia > Bacteroidales > Paludibacteraceae > Colicola. The sequence goes on along the minus strand of JAILDU010000080.1, from coordinate 1,652 downwards.
TAGTTAAATTTTGCGTGCAAAGTTACAAAAAAATAATGATATACGCAAATTTCCTGCTAAAAATCTCAAATGATTGTGCATAATCATCCGTTTCAGTATATTTTTTTGCATTTTTCTATAACCCCAAGTGCTTTCTGCCAATCCATTCGTCCATTCGTCCATTCGTCCATTCGCCATTACCCAACCTTTTCCCTAATTTTTGATAATTTTCGACTCTTTTAAATATCAATCTTTTTTGGTTTTTTTTGATCTTTTTGGGTAATTTTGGACCAATAAATCTTTCTTTGTCTATCGCGTTGGGATTGAATCCCGACACTCGTTAAATCCTCTATGTGTAACGAAGAAAATTTTCCCTAATTCTTAATAATTTTTGACTCTTTTAAATTATCAATCATTTCTTTTTGATTTTTTTGACCATTTTGGGCCTTTGGGGACTAAAAAAATCATCCAATTATTCTTATGTTTTAATCAGCCATCGATATTAAGTTATTATTATGTGATTATTATGTGATTATTATGTTGTTATTATGTTATTAGTATGTTCGTCAGCGGACCACGTCGGGACCATAGCGACTTTTCACCCCAACAAAACCCCGATAAAACCTCGACAAGACCCCGAGTAAAGTCTAGGATTGCTTCGAATTACTCTCGACATACTCTCGAATCACTCTCGTATTGCTTTCGATTTTAGTTCGATTTTAGTTCGATCTGCCCTCTTCCTGCCTAAGTATGCCTAAATCTGCCTCTTTCGGCCTAAACATCACCGATTACCCGGCAATCATAATTTTCCATAATTTTTGAATCATTTTTGATAATTTTGGACTAATCCAAATATTCTCCACACCCCGAAACAACTCCGACAAAAAATATCATTTTTTTCTTATTTCATTTGCGTATATTAGAAAAAAATATTACCTTTGCAGCGTGATTTAACTTAACGCAAGAAAAGGCACTCTAAAATAGCAATACTATGAAGAAATGTATGATGTTTTTAGCCCTCGCGCTTCTGGGAAACGTTTGGGCAGCAAGTAGTACGACCAGATGTGATTTGTCGTCAAAAACTATGGGGATATCACATGGGCCCGATTCGATCTATAAGGGCACTATATATGAGGTCGAAATTCCTTGCGGTTATTTAGATACTCTGACGACACAAAGAGATTCCTCATGTAGATGTACAGCACTTGCTTTGCGAACAAATGATACAGTGTATTACCTGGATTATGAGTCTGTCAGCTCTTTCGGACCTTTCTATGGGACAAAGCAACGATTAGATACATTGCATTCTCCTGAAGAGGCCACTATTAACGGGAGAATGTATGCTGATAACTACATGAAAGTAGAATTGGTTGTGTTCGATAACCGGAGTTTTAGATGTATGCCGTACATACCCACAGGGCTAATTGAAATTCCATATACCATAGATAGGGGTATATTACATGAGGTAGAGGTCCTTTATCCTGATAATATATTGGAGGAAAAATACTCCTATAAGTGCAAGATGCTTTTTCTCCAAACGGAAGACGATGATTTCCCTTTGTACTACGAGGACTTGAGCGACGAATGGAGAGAAAGACTTGATACTCTGCACACTCCTGTTGCTGCTACCATATGGGGATTTGATGGCGGTTACGTAAGATCCATCTCGTTCG
>JAILDU010000054.1 GCA_024689005.1 Paludibacteraceae bacterium | reverse complement strand
AAAACAAAGTTCAGGCAACAAATTCTTTCAATCAGAATATACCTCAGAGTGGCATGCTGATATATCATGTGCATAAAGATATTGAGAGAGCAATTATTAATAATGAGGTTAACTCTCACCATCCTCTAAAATGTTATATCGCTAGCGCTATCTCATCTGAAGAACAGCCGACTAATACCACAAATGAATTTGTTTCTTATAATCCCAAAGAAGAAGAATGGCCTTTTGGTAATAGTCGGCACTCTTTTACTGCGAATACTATGCCTGCCGCAATATCATGGGCCGGCGAGCCTACCGGCGTAGATTTATGCTTTATACGGAGAGTGGGAGAAAATATCGAGTTTGTTGTTAATCCTCAAATAGAAGGTCCAAACGTTTTGGTAAATCAAGATACATTTAGTATTCCCAATATCCCTGCGAACGCTGAAATCAGGTGGAAATGTAAGTTTAGACATCTAAGGCCAACACCAAACATCGTTGGCCAACCAAAAAAGCCCGCTGCAATAGATAACAAAGAACCTAAGGTAACTATTGTGAGTGGAGAGAACTCTTCTTCTTTGGTACTCAAAGTGGAATATGAATATCCTCGTTTAATTGATTTGTCAGGAAAAGGCACTAAGCTAAAAAATAAAAAACAAGTGGAACTGAGTTCTATTGACAATACTAACCTAACGAGAATAAAGAAAGAGATATCAAGGATGGAACTTACTGCGAATACTGCTGGTAAAGAACAATCCGAATTGATGTTTGTTTCTCAAGATGGTAAGTTACAACGCTTTACAACCCCTCTTCCGGCAGAAGAAGCGAGCATTACAATAGAAGATATTATTAGAAAGGAAGTTCTTAAGTCTGAAGCCATTCTTCGTTTTTCGCTCCGTATTCTCCAACGTATTGGATCCCTGGAATTAACAGCCACGATAACATATGAACATGACGAGCCCTACCATATAACAAAAACTATTCCTTGCTATATCTCATACGAAATAGGCACAAAAACTTCAAAATAAGTACCCCATACCTATCAACAATAATAGCGGCATTCATGCCGCTATTATTGTTTTACTCTTACTCGATTGTTTGCAGGCAGTTCTGTTACAGCCCTCTAACCACACATATGCTATAAAGCATGCCGATGAGCATGGTGAATTTGATGACTTGTTGGCAAGTCTTGTAGTCGCTTGGAATCTTGGCCGACCAGAGTAACCACAATGAGCACAATAGCGGAGTCAGTATGCCCAACGCAATATAACGTGTGCTGAGACTGTCCCACGTGCGATCAAAAGGTAACGTGTGCCACCATAGATGACCAATAATTGCAATGGTCAGCACGATTAGTGCGGTAACGAAAATCTTTGTCCACAATTCACCCCATACAATAGGCAGCGTGTGGCACTCCAATTCACGATCGCCCATCTGGTCCTGCAGATCCTTGATCACCTCGCGTATCCATGTCAGCAGAAAAGCAAAGAGTGCGAATCCTCCAAGCCAGACATATAAGTCATGCTCCAAAGTGGTGTAAGAGAGAATGCTGGCGTATAGCATCTTCAGCCGCGCTACGTTAGCGATAGCTACTATCATTGGCGTCAAACCTGCCAGCAAGGCAATAGTCAGATTGCCGATGAGCAACAGTCGTTTGTAACTACTGGAGTAGAACCAAAGCAGGCCGGGTATTGCCACAAAGAGAAAACCGAGACTTGTGCTTCTGACTAACCATGAAGCTGCTATACCGCACAAGGCGCCAACGACGCTGAGACTGACACTCAGTCGCATCGCTGCAGGTTTGCTTATGGTGCGGCTTACTATCAGCCTGTCGGGACGATTGATGCGGTCGATCTTGATATCAAAGTAGTCGTTAACCACATATCCGCCGGCTGCTATGCACACGACAGCTACTATCAGCAGCCATAATACATACCAAGGCAATTGTTCGCCAAATGCAACCGCATCCAGTATTGGTACAGCTACCCACTTTTCCATCAACCAAATTAGTGCGCCTAAGAACAAAAGATTACCCCATCGCACCAGTCGTAATATGTCTTTGAATTGTTCCATTCTCTTTTCGATTAATCGTTTATCGGATTTTGAGTATAACGCCTGTCCATGCAGGTAGTGTCATTTCTATCGGCTTGTCTGCCTCAAACGCTATTTGTTGCTTGCCTCCACGCAGCAGGTCAGTGGCAGTTGCTTTCTTCTTCTCGTCCATCTCCAGATAGACGAACGCGTCGCTTGGAATGCGCACTTGTAGTTGCTGTTCACGGTCGTGGAAATTGACTATTATCAGCAATGTCTCTGTGCCCAAATGACGAATAAAAGCATATTGTTTGCTCTTGTTGAACCCTTCGCCTTGTGCGTACGTAATGTCATACATCTTGCCTTTCTGTATGGCTTTGTTATCGCGGGCTACAGTGAGTAGTTTCTGATAGAAAGAGCGTAACTCTCTTTGTTCGTCATTCAGTTTGCCTCCATCGTATTTGCCTTTGTTGGCCCATGCCTGCAGACTCTTGACTCCCCAGTAGTCGAAGATGCTGGTTCGTCCGTCTATCCCGCTGAATCCTTCCATCTCCATACCTCTTTCTCCCAACTCTTGCCCGGCATAAATCATCACCGGACCTTGCGTCAGAGTGGCTGTCACTATCATGGCGGGTTCGGCACACGTTCCATTGCCGGCAAAAAAGCCGCTGGCTATACGTTGCTCATCGTGGTTCTCCATGAAATACAACATGTGTGGCAGTCGTGCATCGCCGTGCTGCATCCATTGTTGGGTGATTCCTTCGCTTGACCAGTTGCGGCTGGTCACGCCACGCAAGTAGTCATACATGCCCACTTTGTCATATAGGTAGTCAAACCCAGCAGCCAGATATGCGTCATACTTACCGGGGTCGTAGCATTCTCCGATAAAGAGTATCTTTGGATATTTCTCTCTTACTTTTTCTATTGCCCATGCAAAGAACTCCACCGGGACCATCTCTGCCATGTCCACGCGCAGACCATCTATCTTCTTACCTGCCCAAAAGAGCAGAATATCCAGCATCTTGACCCAGGTGTCAGGAATAGGGCAGAATTGCTTTTCTCCGCCTCCCTGATAGAAGACTCCGTAATTCAGTTTGACAGTCTCATACCAGTCGTTGGCGCTCGGATGGCTTGTGAAGCAATCGTTGCCGGTAACCTTAGCAGGATATTCTTCGTAGCCCTGCAGATCCTTATCCATCGTGAACCGCTCGCCGGGTATATAGTAGAAGTTGTTGAGTGGAGAGAATGCCCATTCCGGATGATCTTTTTCTCCCAAGTCGCTCTTTCCCTTCGGCTTGCAAGTGCTATGGTATTCGCGACTGACATGATTAGGAATAAAGTCTAGGATTACTCCGAGTCCGGCAGCATGTGTGCGCGATATGAGGTCTTCTAATTCCGCCATCCGCTTCTTTTCGTCTTTTGCCAAATCAGGATCTACGTCATAATAGTCCGTGATAGCATATGGCGATCCGGCTTGTCCCTTAGTGATGGCCGGATTATTGTGGCGTGCTGTGGCGTGGCGTATAACGCCTGTGTACCAAACATGAGTGGCACCCAAGTCCGCAATAGACTTGAGTGCACGCTCGTTGATATCCACCAATTTTCCACAGCCGTTCTCCTCTATTGTGCCGCAACGTTTGCAAGTCTCGTTGTAGTTGCTGTACAATCGCGGAAGAAGCTGATAAATAATAGGTTTGTTCATGTTCGTTTGTGTTTTTATGGTAGTGTTGTTTGAATTGCTAAATATCGGTTTGTTAAATCAATGCTTGTGTGTCGCTGGCAATCATCAACTCTTCGTCTGTCGGGATGACACAGAGAGTGACTTTCGAGTTCTTGGTAGAGATAACACTTTCTTCTCCGTGTATCCGGCTATTGGTCTGTTCGTCCAATTCGGCGCCGAGGTAAGTGAGTCCTTGTGCAATCTCGCTGCGAATAGTAGCATCGTTCTCTCCGATTCCGCCGGTGAAGACAATGATGTCCACACCATTCATGGCTGCAGCATAGGCACCGATGTATTTTCTAACGCGATAGATGAACATCTGTCGTGCGAGGATAGCGCGCTGATTGCCTGCTTTGCAAGCGGCTGTCACGTCACGCATGTCACTTGATACACCACTGACTCCGCTCAAACCGGACTTCTTGTTTACCAGATTGTTGAACTCTGCTGTCGTCAGGTGCTCCTTGTCCATAATATAGGTAGCAGCTCCCAGATCCAAGTCTCCGACACGCGTACCCATCATCAGACCCTCAATAGGCGTCAATCCCATACTGGTGTCCACACTTTTGCCGTCCATTACGGCTGTACAACTACCACCGTTGCCAATATGCGCGGTGATGATTTTCTTGCCTTCTGCCTTAATACCTAAATATTCGCACACGCGCGCGCTCACGTAACGATGACTTGTTCCGTGGAAACCGTAGCGACGAATTGCATATTTCTCGTACATCTCGTACGGCAGAGCGTACATGTAAGCATAATCAGGCATAGTCTGGTGGAACGCTGTGTCAAAGACTGCCACTTGTGGCACGTTCGGCAGCGATTTCTCTATCGCCTCAATACCTTTTAGGTTAGCCGGGTTGTGCAGCGGAGCAAGTTCTGCGCATTGTACGATTTCTGCCTTCACTTCCAGCGTAATCAGCACAGACTTGTTAAATTTCTCTCCTCCGTGCACTACGCGGTGACCAACGGCATTGATCTCTTTTAGGTCTTTGATGCAACCGAGTTTGGCATCAACCAGCGTATCAAGGATAAGTTGGATGCCGATGGTGTGTTCGGGCATTGACTTCTCGATAATCACTTTCTCACCATTGGGCAACTTGACTTGCAGGAAAGAGTCGGGCAGACCGATTTTCTCCACGCCGCCTTGAGCCATCACCTTCTTGCTCTCCATCTCAAAGAGCTTATATTTAATACTGCTACTTCCGCAGTTCAAAACTAATATCTTCATGATATACTTGTTTTCGAGTTCAACTTCTGTTTACTTGATAGCCTGGTTGGCTGTGATGACTACCATCTGTACGATATCCTGTACTTTGCAACCGCGGCTCAAGTCGTTAACCGGAGCAGCAATACCTTGCAGGATCGGGCCAACAGCATCTGCGCCAGAGAAACGCTCTACCAACTTATAACCGATATTACCTGCTTGCAGGTCCGGGAATACGAGCACATTTGCCTTGCCGGCTACATTGCTGCCCGGAGCCTTGGTGGCTGCGACGCTCTCTACGAGTGCTGCGTCTGCCTGCAATTCTCCGTCAATCTGCAGGTTTGGAGCCATCTCCTTGGCCAAACGGGTTGCCTCGCTCACTTTGTCAACCAACTCGTGCTTAGCACTTCCCTTGGTAGAGAATGACAGCATAGCTACGCGTGGCTCAAAACCGCCCAAACTGCGTGCTGTCTCTGCGGTAGAGATAGCTATTTCTGCCAATTGCTTTGTATCCGGATTCGGATTGACTGCGCAGTCAGCAAAGATCAGGAAACCGTTTTCGCCAAGATTCTTGGCTGGAGTGAACATCAGAAATGCTCCACTCACGATGGAGCAACCGGCTTTGGTCTTCAATATCTGGAATGCCGGACGAATGGTATCGGCGGTTGTGCCGCGTGCACCGGCCAGTTCTCCGTCAGCATCACCGGACTTAATCATCAGACAGCCTAAGTACAGAGGATCTTGTGCCTTCTTCTGCGCCTCCTCCTCCGTCATGCCTTTGTTCTTGCGCAATTCGTACAACAGATTGGCATAAGTCGGCATCTTCGGGTCGTTGAGGGGATCTACAATCCTAGCGTCCTTGATATACTCGAAACCCTTTTCGGCTGCCATGTCCTTTATCTTCTGCGGGTTTCCGATTAAGATGAGGTTGGCAATCTTGTCTTTCAATAGGATGTTGGCAGCCTCCAGTGTGCGTGGTTCGTCGCCTTCCGGCAAAACAATGCGCTGCGGATTGGCCTTCGCGCGCGCAATCATATTTTCTAAAATGTTCATAGTTTATGTTGTATTTATTTTTCTCTATCTTAATTCTTATAGGATATTCTATCGTCCCGTATCCGTCCCGTATGTCTCTCATAATTGACTCGAAGGCAAGTCGAACTTTTATCGGGGTTTCTTCGGGGTTTTATCGGGGTTTGGCCGAACGCAATTTGTACTCAAATAACCCTCTCGAATGCCAAACAAGAACAATGTTTTGATTTTACACGAGATACTTGATATGAGCGAGTAAATGTTATAAAAATCGCGTGCAAAGATACAAAAAAAAACTAATATGTGCAATAGAAAACACAAAAAATGTATTTTTTTGCAAAAAAATTTGCATATATCAAAAAAATATTGTACTTTTGCACACTTTTTTAAAAAACCTAAAGAACAATCTACTCTTCTAACATGAAGATGAAGCAAGGAATAACGGCTCTTTTGTTACTCTGCTTAACCATGAATGTAATGGCACAACAGGGCAGAGTAAAAGGAGCTCACCCATACAAGCTTTCCGAAAACAAAAGGGTAGCGACTAAGCTCTCACGCGTGTCGCTAACACCTCATTTCGGCTTTAACTATTTGGATGGGGACTTCCATAATGAGATGAAGAGTCAGCTTGGATGGCCATGCGCAGCGTTTGATATTGAATATTCCTTCTCTCCGGTTTGGGGATTGGGTGTAAACTATACGTTTGACCGATATGGTGTAACCGGTAATCCGGAGGCAGGCAATCACGCCGATACTCTCTTGAACGGTTATCTGCATAAGGCGGGAGGATTTGTCTCCATGGATTTCATGGGCTTGTTCTATCCGGCTGCGCGACGCAGAATCTTTAGCGCTGAGTTTATTGCCGGCGCGGGATTTGCTTGGTACAAAAGATTGCTCTATTATCCGGATAATACGCGCCAGCATACTAGTTTGCTGCCTCCGTCAGGACCGGATGAAAAATATAATAGTCAGATGTTCCTGCAAGCGGGATTTAACTTCGAGTTCAATCTCAACCGAACGCTTGCGTTAGGCGTGCGCGGAACATATACTTATTTTGTAAACGACTATATCGACGGACGCGGATTCGAAGGGCCTGTGGCTATCGCATCCAAAAATAATGACGGTCTGGTTGATGTGACGCTTAATATGCGATTCAAATTGGCGGCAGTCTCTAAGACTCACGTGCGCAACATGAACGTGCGCCAATACGATAAGCTAAAAGATGGCGGCGATGGAAATGGAGATGGCAAGGCGGCAGTTCATGATACAATTATCATCCGCCGCGATAGTATTATCGTTCGCGAGGTGGTTGACCCATCTGCATCGTCCTCAACAAATACTTCGTCCTCAAGCGAGAGGTGGAGAGAGACAAACCAGTACTATTATGTTTATTTCGAAACAGGTAAGGCTGACCTCGTAGATAATGGTCTGGCTACTATACAGCAAGTGGCAGACCGAATGGAGGAAGACACAGCGCTGTACGCAGTCGTAGTCGGTTATTGTGACAACACAGGTACCAATAGTCTGAACTATACGTTGGGAGACAGCCGTGCCGACAATGTGATTGATGAGTTGCGAGCAGAGCATGGTATAGATGGCAGTCGTATCTACTCTACCGGACTCGGTAAACTGATAGGAAGGCGCAGTACTGCCTCATATAGCCCGAACCGACGTGCATCTATTCGATTGGTAGATAGAGCTACATTCGAGCGGATGAAGAAGGATTTGGATGAGAAGAAGACACACCGTGATGGTACCAAGTATGTGATTACTGAAAATGAAACCATCTATCAATCGCAGCCTTCGGAGAGAATACATAACGTAAATATAGTTAATACAGTGCCTTTGAACGAGAGTGCTCGTCCGGAAAGAGTCAATCCGTTTGCTAATCGAAACAGCATTACTGTTGAAGTGGAAGATCAGACAACATTGGCTAAACTGGCACGACAGTATTACAATAATACACATTGTTGGGTATATTTGTACATCGCTAATATGGAGCAATTGCCTAACCCGAATGCATTGGAGCCGGGCATGGAGTTGATAGTTCCGGAACTTACCGCGGATGAGATGAGAATTACTAAGGATCAATGTCTCGATAAGTACTACGAGACCCGACGAAACAGATAAAGAAATATTATTGCCCTATTAAGGGCAGGAGGTCCTATAGCTCAGTTGGTTAGTAGCACCTGACTCATAATCAGGGGGTCCTTGGTTCAAGCCCAAGTGGGACCACACAGGAGGATAGTCACCAAGACTGTCCTCCTGCCTTTTAAAAAACAAGACAGCGTTGTCTATAGAAGGTATGCGTTTGCGCAATCTCATAGTATCGTTATTCTTGCTTTGCGTTATAGCAGAGCCGCTCTTTGCTGCTCCGCGTCCACAAGTAACGCAACAAAAAGAGCAGACGGCCGCGCAACGCAAACGTGAATTGGCTCAACGCAAACGTGAATTGGCTCAGCGTAAACGTGAATTGGCTCAGCGTAAACGTGAAGCCGCTAAGCGTAAGGCCGAGAAGAAACGTGCTGCGCAGAAAGCTGTTGCTGCCAGAGAGACCGAGAAGAAACGAATGGCAGCCAAGAGGCAACGTATCAAAGAGGGCAAACTCATGCTCTATGTCTATTCCTATAACCAGAAAACAGGGGAACCGCTACCTGCAACGCAGATACAAGTTCAGGAACTCTATGCGCGTCCCGGCAAACTTCCTGCTATTAACAAACCGACTGACAACAAGCATTCGCGTGTAGCTAAGACATTGAAGGAAGGCATGTACAAAGTATATGCTGCTAAGACAGGATATTTCAAAGGAGATACTATCCACTTCAACCATCGAGAAGATGAAGATACCATCAAAATCTCTCTCTATCCTGAAACCCGTCTTACTTTCACAGTAACGGATTCGCTAACATCCCGCCCGATAGTGGCTAATGTGATAGTGCGTGACCAAAATCATCGCAAGGTTATGCAGACCACTTCTGACTCGTTACACGCCATTCTGGCTGTGTTGCTGGACGATAGGCATCCATTCTATACTATAGAAGCTACAGCGCTGAATTATCATTCATTCTTCGACACAATCACGGACCCGACATATTATCGTGGTGTAGTGATGATGCCCAAAGCTGTTAAGGTTTTCGTCCTTAGAGACATTTATTTCGCTATGGGTAAGACGGAGATACTCCCGACATCCGATGAGGCGCTCAACGAGCTATTTACGTTGCTTACGGAACGTCCTGACCAGCGTATCCGTATAATTGGTCATACAGACGATATCGGTTCTGACCATAGCAACCAAAGACTCTCTGAAGGACGTTCGGAAGCTATTCGAAGAGTAATGATTCAGCGTGGCATAGATGGCTCCCGTATAGAAACAAAGGGCCGCGGCGAGCGCGACCCTATTGTTCCAAATGACTCCGAAGAGCATCGTCAGAAAAACCGACGTGTGGAAATAGTTTTACTATGAGATTAGTGAACTAATGCTCCACGAGCGTCGTATAGTTTATCTCCAAAGATAATATACATCTTCTGATCTATAATCACCTTGCGAGCGCGTGGTGAGGATTCGATTTGGTCAAGTGCAGTAGGATCTTTCTCCGTAAACGTAGCAGTAAATACTTTGATTGCATTTTCTGCATTGACTTCTATCTCGCGCGGATTCTCCGTGCTTCCGTCACTCCACTCAACAAACTGATAGCCTTGCTCCGGTTCGGCCGTAATCTTAACGGTCGTACCGCAGTCATAGTCATTGCTTATGCTCAAGGGAGCAGCCGAAGCTGCGCCCCCGAGGCATATAAGCGTTGATATGATGAAAAATGACCGTTTCATAGTCGGATCAGTAGACTATTTAGAGTTCAGTGATGCTTACGCTACCCTTGTTGGCGTCGTTAGACTCAACAGTAATAGTGTATTGGATCATTGACTTCCTTTCGTCCGTCGATGGAAAGGACTATATTGCCCATCTCCTTGTTTACAAACTTAAGTATCTCATCATTTAAAAGAGTT
>JAILDU010000028.1 GCA_024689005.1 Paludibacteraceae bacterium | reverse complement strand
GCTTTTCGCAGGCTGTGAATGCAAAGAGTGCAGCAGCTGCGAGGAAAAACAATTTTTTCATAAGTTTTTTAAATTAGTAATTAATATTAAAAAAAGTAATAAAAATATTAAAAAATGATATATTTATATCACAAATTTGAGGCAAAGGTATAACAAATAATTAATGTGAGCAAATTTTTTCACATTTTTTTTGCGTAAATAGTGTTTTTTTTTGTTAAAACTACGAGAATGGCATGTTTTTTGCTTAAAAAGAACAAAAACACGTTGCGTATTTCAAAAAATAGTAGTAATTTTGTCGCCGAAAAGTGACGAAAAGTTTTTTATGCACTAAAACAAGCAAAAAATACTATGGATAAGCAGGCCAAAAGAGATTATTTGTACATGCGGATGGCGCGCACTTGGTCAGAAAACAGTTATTGTGTCCGCCGCAAGGTGGGTGCGCTGATTGTGAAGAACCAGATGATCATATCTGACGGGTACAACGGAACGCCCTCCGGTTTTGAGAATATATGTGAGGACGAGAACAACGTGAGCAAACCCTATGTGCTGCATGCCGAAGCGAACGCGCTGACCAAGGTAGCTCGTTCGAACAATTCGTCCGACGGCGCGACACTATATGTGACCGCCAGTCCGTGTCTGGAGTGCTCGAAACTGATTATCCAATCGGGAATCAAGCGCGTGGTATATGGTGAGGAATACCGAATCATGGATGGAGTGGAACTGCTGAAGCGCGCAGGAATAGAAGTGGTGTACCTCAACGACAAGGAAATTGATAGTTGATAATTGATAGTTACTATGAAAAAATATATTTATCCCACTCTCACAGTGCTGGGATTGGCACTGGGGATCTTTATCGGTAGTGCGTTGACGCAGAAGGCGGCAGCGCAGCGTCTCATCTACCAGAACGGGCGATGGAGTATAGAGCAATCGAAAGTAGATAAGTTGCTTCAGTTGATGGAACAAGCCTATGTGGATAGTTTGAATGTAGATAGCATAACAGACGAAGTGATGGGCGAAATGGTTCAAAAATTGGATCCGCATAGTGCCTATATTCCGAAGAAAGATCTGGAGATCGTCAATTCGGAGTTAGCCGCTTCGTTCTCCGGTATAGGAGTGCAATTTACAATCCAACAGGATACCGTGAATATAGTAGCCGTGATAGCCGGTGGTCCGAGTGAAGGAGTCGGAGTGCTGGCCGGCGATAAGATAGTGACGGTGGATGATAGTACTTTCACGGGAAAGAAGATCAATAACGAACGTGTGATGCGAACTCTGCGCGGAGAGAAAGGCACGAAAGTGAAAATAGGGGTCAAGCGCGCGGGCGCGGGCGAAACCTTATATTATACTATTACGCGTGGGGACATACCTGTGAACTCTGTAGATGCCAAGTTTATCATCGATAAGGGAAGCAAGAAAATAGGTTTTGTGCGCGTCAATAAGTTCGGTGAAACGACGTATAGAGAGTTTATCTCAGCGTTAGCGGAATTGAAAGCGCAAGGCGCGACAAGCTATATAGTGGATCTGCGAGAGAATAGCGGCGGTTATATGGAGCAGGCAATCCGCATGGCGAATGAGTTCCTGGACCGCGGCGAGATGATCGTGTACGCCGAGGGACGTGCTTATCCGCGTTACGAGGCTAAGGCTGACGGCGGCGGACGATTTAAGAACGTGCCGCTGACTGTACTGATAGACGATTTCTCGGCGTCAGCGAGTGAGATTTTTGCCGGCGCCATGCAGGATAACGATCGTGCACAGATAATAGGCCGTCGTTCGTTTGGTAAGGGTCTAGTGCAACAGCAAATGCCGTTTGCAGATGGAAGTGCCGTTCGTCTGACGGTGGCACGCTACTATACACCGAGTGGTCGCTGCATCCAGAAACCTTATGCGTTGGGTGACCAAGCGGATTACCAGAAAGAACTATTGGAGCGCTTTGAGCACGGCGAATTCTATTCGGCAGATAGTGTACATTTTGCAGACACGACTACTTACCGCACCAAGAAGGGACGAATAGTACGTGGCGGAGGAGGTATCATGCCGGACGTATTCGTGGGCAGGGACACGACGCTCAATACGCCGTGGTATAACCGATGCGTGAATATGGCTTATACCTATCAGTTTGCTTATCAATATACCGACAAGCATCGCAAGGAACTGGCTAAGTACAAAGACTGGAAATCGCTGGAGGCCTATTTGCTCAAGCAGAATGTGCTTCGCGATTTTGTGGCCTTTGCCAAAGAGAAGGGCATTGAGCCCAACGAGGCGGAGATACAGAAGTCGAAACCGCTGATAGTACGTCTGCTGAATGCGTATATCGTGCGGAACATGTTGGGTGACGAAGGATTCTTCCCGCTGTTTGAGCGTGACGATGAGATCACGAAGGAAGCGGTGAAACTTAGTTAATTGATAATTGACAATTGACAGTTGATAATTGACAATTTTAGTCATAGGTGCAAGATTATTTGGTAGAGCCAAATCTTGACAATTGATAATAAAATCAGGCAGCCGAGTGGCTGCCTGATTTGGTTATAGAGAGTTGGTTGTAAATCTCTCTTTGTATTAATGCTTTGTCGTAAATGACGGTTTAGAGCGCTTTGAGCACGGCTTGCACGTAGCGGTAGAACTTCTGCACGGTAGCGATATTGACGCGCTCGTCCGGGCTGTGCGGGTGCTCGATGGTCGGTCCGAAGGAGATCATCTCCATGCCGTCGTACTTGCTGCCGATGATGCCACATTCGAGTCCGGCGTGGATAGTGACGATACGCGGTTCGTTGCCAAACTCATGCTTGTAGATAGTCTTCATTGTGACGAGTAGTTTGCTCTTGAAATTCGGTTCCCATCCAGGATAAGCTCCGCTGAACTTAACGTCAGCTCCGGCGAGAGCGAAAGTAGAGTGGATGACGGAAGCCAATTCCTCCTTACGGCTCTCGACAGAAGAGCGTGTGAGGCAGATAGCCTTGACGATATTGATTGTCTTGCCGTTGATAGTCTCTTCTCCGGTCTCGACGATAGCGAGGTTGTTGCTGGTCTCGACGATATCCGGCATCTCATGAATAAAGCGATAGACGCCGTGCGGGCAGATAGTGATGGCGTGAATGAGGAAGTCCTGTACGTCTTCCGGCATTTCTGTCTTTGGGCAATCTACTTCTTTGGCTGTGAAATGGATGTCTGTTTCGATGCCGTCGTACTCGCGGATGAAGAGGTCTTCGTATTTGTCTACGAGGTCCTGAACGTCCTGGTAACTCTCTGCCGGGATAGTGATGATAGCAGTGGCTTCGCGCGGGATGGCATTGCGTAGCGAGCCGCTGTTGACGCAAGCGAGTCGTGCTTCGTAGTTAGCCACGGCGTCCTTGAGGAAGCGGAACATGAGTTTGATGGCGTTAGCTCGCTGGAGATGGATGTCACATCCGGAGTGTCCGCCCTTGCATCCCTTGAGGCTGATCTCGAGAGCTATGTCTCCTTCGTCGGTCTCGACGGGTTGGTAAGAGAAAGTGGCTTCGGTGTCGATACCTCCTGCGCAGCCCACATAGAGTTCGCCTTCAGTCTCAGAGTCGAGATTGAGGAGATATTTGCCTTTCAGCCATCCGGATTTGAGGTCGTTGGCGCCGTACATGCCGGTTTCTTCGTCCACGGTGAAGAAGGCCTCCAACGGCGGGTGAACGGCATTCTTGTCGGCAAGGATAGCCATGGCGGTGGCAACGCCTATACCGTTGTCGGCTCCGAGCGTGGTGCCGTCAGCGGTGACCCATTGTTTGTTATCCTCTACGTACGCTTGGATAGCGTCTTTCTGGAAATCGAATTGTTTGTCGGAGTTCTTCTGCGGAACCATATCCATGTGTCCCTGCAGGATGACTCCCGGGTGGTTCTCCATGCCCGGGCTGGCGGGTTTGCGGATGAACACGTTGCCTATTTCGTCTTGTAGTGTTTCGAGTCCGAGACTCTTACCATAGTTGACCAAAAACTCGGCAATCTCTTTGCGTTTGCCGCTTGGTCTTGGGATTTGGGTGAGGCTATAGAAAGCCTGCCACAATGGTTTGGGGTCTAAATTTTTCATATGAGTTAAGATAGTTAAAATGTGTATTAGTATTATCCGATAGTAACTTCTCCGCAGAGGTTGGTTTGGAGGAGTTGCTTAACGTGCTCTATGTCATCAGGGAACTCGCCGAGAAGGTACATCATCTTGGTGAGCAGGGCTTCGGTAGTGATGTCAAATCCTGAGATGACTCCTGCCTTCATGAGTCCGAGCGAGACGGCGTAGCGTCCCATTTCTACGGAACCGGTATTACATTGTGTCTTGTTGACAATGATGATGCCTCTCTCGATGGCTGCTTTGAGTTCGTTGAAGAGCCATTTGTTGCTTGGTGCGTTGCCGGCTCCGAAGGTCTCGAGTACGACGGCTTTGAGATCTTTGATACGGAGGATAGAGTGCACATATGCGCGCTGTATGCCCGGGTACATCTTGATAACAGCCACGTTGGTGTCGTATTCGGTGTGCATGAGTAGCGGCAGTTCCGGGTCGGTGTAGAGGAGGAGGTGTCGCTGGTAAGTGATATGTACCCCGGCTTTAGCAAGGGCGGGGTAGTTGTAGCTGTTGAAGGCCGAGAAGTGCTCCGCGTTGCGTTTGGTAGTACGGTTGGCGCGGAAGAGTCGGTCCTCGAAATAGATGGCCACTTCCTGAACGATAGGTTGTCCGTCTTCATCTTTGGCGGCCGCCATTTCGATGGCAGTCATCATATTCTCTCGTGCGTCGCTACGGAGCACACCAATAGGAAGTTGCGCGCCGGTGAGGACGACGGGTTTGTGGATATTCTCCAGCATGAAGGAGAGTGCCGATCCAGAGTAAGCCATGGTATCAGTACCATGAAGGATGACGAAGCCGTCATAATCATTGTAATGGTCATAGACCATCTGCGCCATCATTGCCCAACTTCTCGGCCCCACGTCGGAGGAGTCGAGGAGCGGATCAAAAGCCTGGATATCAATCTTGATATCCCCGGAGAAGAGTTCCGGAATGTAGGCTTTAAATGTCTTCATATCTGCCGGCTTGAGAGCTCCGGATTTTTTGTCACGGACCATCGTAATTGTTCCGCCGGTAGAGATTAAAAGTACCTTACTCATACTATCACCTTACTTTGAGGGTGCAAAGTTACTACTTTTTTCTGACATATGCAAATAAATATGATTTTTTTTCATTTTGTCATATTTTTTGTTGGTGTTTTGGTGTTTTTGACCCTTTTTGCGGTATCTATTCAAAAAATCGCGTGACCAAATTGACCATTTGACTATTTCTCTATTTTCGTTATTCTGCTCCCTTTTGCCCTGATTTGGTCAATTTGGTCAAAATGGTCCTGCAAATTTATTCTTTGTCCTTTTCATTTGGATTTTGTACTAATTTCCATAGTATTATATACTACGTATATAATACAGAGCGAATGAATCGTTAGAGATTCGTTATAGATTCGTTGGTTGTTATCGAGACAATTAGCCACTCTTTACCTACTAACTTCTAATATCAATTGTCAATTATCAATTAATATTGATTCGATATAATATCGTAATTGTCAGCATAACGTCGGCTAAATGTCTCGATCACAACTTTGAAATAAAATGTGTAACTTTTCTGCGAAAACTCTTGCATAAATCAAAAATTATTAGTACTTTTGCAGCCGTAATGCTTTCGATAGACATTAGAAAGTATTGCAGACATAATAAAAGGCGTTTATTGACGCTTGTTTTGGAAACTTGAAATCCTGCAAAATTTCTCAACCCCAAAGCAAGGTAGTGCAGTAAACGTCCTCGTGGATATGTTGTATTCAGTCCTCGCCCGAGTAGGGCGGGAGGGTTGGACATATCGGGCGTGGGCGTTATTGTTTATTCTTGGTTGAAGGGTCTTGCAGGAACCTCAAGTTTAGGGAATGAGCGTGAATAATGTTCGCGCTTTTTGTATTTATTAACACTTAAAACAATACTACTATGTTTACAAAAAAATCTTTTGTTGGCTTATTGCTATTTTGGGCTACAACAATTTTTCCTATTTCAATGTTTGCTCATGGCGATGAAGATGCAGCTAGGTATGGTCAATTACAGACGATTGAACTTCCTTCTGCCGGAAAACTAGGCAAATATGTTAAAAAAGGAGATGCTAACGTTAAAGCTCTCAAAATAATAGGTGAACTTAATAACAAAGATTGGGATATCCTTTATAATCTGCCGAATCTTGCATATCTTGATTTATGGAGTGCTACAAATATTGATACACAGTACGAATATAAAGAGGGAAAAGAAAAGATATCTATCCCTATTAGAGTTGAAGCTGTTAGATTTGCAGGCTCAAATCGAAAAAAATATTACAGCGATTTCTTGCTCTATTTTTCTCCCTCTTTAAAATATTTGGTAATGCCAAGTACTGCTCAGCAAATCAAGGAGGAGACAAGATGCTCATATTCCTTGGATATGTTAATTTCTAACTATCGTTATAAAATTAATGGGAAAGAGAATG
>JAILDU010000026.1 GCA_024689005.1 Paludibacteraceae bacterium | reverse complement strand
GTAGGGAAAGACCTGATGGGCTATCCATACAATATGAAGTATCCCCCAATGATTAGCAAATACGGAGATCAGTATTTAGGCTATCCGAACTGGAACCAAGAGGTGTTCTTCTTTGAGTTTGCTGTTCAAGGCTACGACGTCACGTTTGTATATCACGGAGTTAAGTACTTCTTGATGGCAGATTCCGAGTACTATTGTACTTGCGAGGATATGCACTTCATGCCGTCTGACAAAAGCATCTATTTCAAGAATGGAAACGAACTCATCGAACAGCTTGAGATAGAAGGAAAGAAACTTATCGAGATTATGGATGAGTTGGAGAATGTAGAAATGTGGTGAAAACTCATCTGTTAAGGACGTACATTCCCAACCAACGAAAAAGCGGCTTCGGTCGCTGTTTGTTTAGGCGGACGAAGGGACGAGAGAGGTTACTCTTTGTTCCCCTTCCCTCTCCGCACTGCGATCAACCGCAGTGCGGATTTTGTTGGTACAGAGGATAAAAATAAAGAACCAATACAATTCGATTTTGCATAGTAGCGTACGGATGACCTATGCCTGTTGTGTAATCTAATAAAAAGCTCATATGGTCTCCTTTCTTTTTTTGATTTTCGGCGGCAAAGGTACAGAAAATTCTTTTGAAAAACAAATATTTTTAATATAAATTTGGAAAAGTGTAAATGTTTGACGTACCTTTGCTGCCGAATCCCGCAATCTACAATAACAGATTGCAGATTACAGGTATCAAATTTCCCAATATTGAACGGGCGCGCACGCGCGCAATATATATGGGGGGTATTTATGTTAAATCGTTAATCCTCTAACCGTTCACCCGTAACCTGTAACCCGTAACCCGTTTATTAACCCATTATTTTAACCAAACAAAAATATCTATGATCGAAAACTTAAATTCTATTCCGGAGACTGATCTCCACATCTCAACTCACATCTGTGAAAACGAACTGCCGGCAATGATTCGTCCTGTGCTGTCTATGGCGCAATCTCCTGCCGAAAAAGACATGCTGCTCATGGCGTTGCTGACCGCTGCGGGCAGCGTGATGCCTAACCTTTACTTTCGCTACGGCATAGCCGCCAAGCGTTATTATGCCAATCTCCAATGCTTCATCGTCGGCTCGGCTGCCTGCGGCAAGGGTATAGCCAACCTGGCATTGGAGTTGGTACGCCCTATCCATGAAGCCACACCGCTGCTTATTCCCGGCGATGCCACGTATCCCGCCTTCTATCAGCAACTGGCCAAGCAGCACGGACGCGGATATATCCATGAGTCCGAAGGTTCGGTTATTACGGATGTATGGCGTTCGTCCACGGTCAGCTACAACACCGCGCTGCGCAAAGCTGCCGAACACGAGACCATCTCGCGTTCGCGTTGCCGCGAAGCGTCGGTTATCCCTTGTCCGCAACTGAGCATGTTGCTCACGGGTACGTTTGGTCAGTACCATGCCTTGGTGCCGAGTGTCGAGAACGGCTATTTCTCCCGCCTGCTCACACTCATCGTCGATGAACATCAGGCGTTCTCCAGCCGCTATGTGCAACCCGCCGAAAAGTCCGATGGAATCATCGGTACTTGTGCGCAACAACTCTACCGTCTCTACGAATCGTTGTATGGCGCCAAACCGCGTGAGTTCAGCCTCACGGATGACCAACGTGCGCGCCTTGGCCAACATCTGGAGACGGCTTATCCGACACTCATTCGTCTCTTGGGCGTGGACTTTCATTCCGTTATTCTCCGCATGGCGGTACACATAGAGCGCATAGCGATGATCTTAACCGCATTAAGAATGCCGAATACAGACCGCTTTGCAGACAGCATACAGACCGGATTACTATGTTCCGACGAGGACTATCGTACTGCCGAACTCATCGGAAATAAACTCATACTTCACATGGCGCAGGCTTTCCAACTCATCCGTGGCTCGGAGAAACCTGCGATTCCATCGGTCAAACCACTGGACCAGAAACAGATACTTCTCTCGCTTCTACCGGAAGAATTTGAGAGTAAGCGTCTGGTCGCCGAAGCCCAAATGCAAGGAATACCACAAAGTACCATTATGCGCTGGTGTAGTCAGTGGATAGAAACTGGACTTGTTTGTAGGCTTAGTTATGGGCACTATAAAAAAATGGCATGAGAATTCTGAGAATTTTGAGAATTCTCACATTTCTCACAATTCTCAGTGCAAATTTTCTATCCCTCGGGAGGACTGCTAGCGTAGCGATAGTCCGACCGAAGAGTGGAGGCAGGAGTCGCTTTAATGAGCGCGAGGCGCTCAGTCTGTGCGATCTCCTTGCCGACGCGACGTTAGTTGTTCGTTGTATGTTCGTTCGTCATTCCCGAGAGTTTTACCTACTCCCGTCGAATTAATTACTAACCTATTAACTTTTATCATTATGGCAAAATTATATATGGAAGACGGCATCCACGCGATGACCGGCAGAATATCTCGAGACTCCCGATTGGTGTCTCGCGTCAAACATTTTCGTGATCCGCTGACGGGCGAGACAGTACAGACGGGTCCGAATGAATATTACCATCAGTCCGACCGCGACTATAGGCGTCATCCGCTCACGCCCGCTGAGCAAAACCAGCGCCAGCGGTGGACCGCCGCCTGCCGCGTGGCGAGCGAGATCTTGCGTGACCGTACTCACCCGCGTTATATGCCGCTCTACGCCCGCTGGCGCGACCAATTGCAATCCGCCAAACCGATAGCGCAGTTTGCTAACTATGTCCGATCGGTCCTGGCTACAGAATCGGCGTAAAAAATACAAATAAATTTGCACATATAAAAAATTCTTTGTACCTTTGCGGCGATTTACTAACTTAAATTTTAATAGTATGATCGGAACAATTATTTACATCTTGGGTATCGTTTGCGCCATCTGGTGTGTAATCGATATCTTCCAGCACGCTAAATGCGGCGTGATCGGTAAGATTTTGCTCAGCATCCTTGTACTGGCATTCAGCTGGATCGGATTTGCAGTGTACTATTTCCTGCTCCGCGGCAAAATCTGATGATTATCGTGAGGGTGTGTCCGGCAGCCGGCGCACCCTCACGGTTGTCTTCACCCCTAATGCTAACATTACTTCCCTAATTAAATTACTGTATCATGAAACGATTGTTTATTTTCTGTGCTGCAGCTCTTCTGGCAGTATCCTGCAGCAAGTCTGCCAAACCTCAGTCAGAGTCCGCCGGATCGGATGGACTACAAGGCAAGTACCAAGTGGATCTGACATCGCTGGTGGCCGATGAGTTTGACGAAGAAGACGAGGCTGCGGCTAAGCAGGCTGCTACCTTCTTCTTGTCCAAGATGCACTTTACGCTGGAGTTTAAGTCAGACCGAATAGCCATGGATATCTCCGGTGCGCTCGGCGAGTTTCTCCACATGCTGCCTCACGGCGATGACGAGTCCGATTCCAATGAAGTAGAATACAAGATCACCAACGACTCGCTCCTCTCAACCCGCAATTCGGATGGTGAATGGGAGGACGCCGGAGTGCTCCGCAAGATAGACGGCACGTACGACAACCTGCAGTGGGTGCTGGAGCGTGACGAAGACGGCGAAGAGAAGATATTGCTGCTCCATAAGGTGGAATAATGCCTGTCGGATAGACAAAAAGCATTTTTTATTTGCATAATTGAGAAAAAAGCAGTACTTTTGCACCCGAATGCGAAACACTCGGGTGTATAGTCTGTTGGCATGGGTGACATTGTTCGCCTTTGCGGGGATGATGATAGTGAAGGATACTCACCATCACCACCACCATCATGTCCATGCCTCGTGCGAGACGGTTTGTGTGCTGGACGGCGAGTTGCTGTCTGCCCATCATCCGCATCAGCATAAGTCTTTTCTTCCGCTGCACGTAGAGGACGACCATTGTGCTATCTGCCAGTTTCACGTGGTGAAGGTGGAGAAAGCGTCGTTCGTCACGTATATATCTCCTCTCAGGACAGTCGTTCGTATAGCTGCTGCTCCGGCGGAGAAAATAGGTTCTGTACTGTTCTCTGTTCTATCTACCAGAGCACCTCCCGCAGAGTGACATACTGATTAGCATCATTCTTTATTATTAGTATTGTTCATTTCAACGGCACAAAATGTATTTATCATCATCTTTGTGCGCCGTGTTGTTGTCCGTAGTGATGGCCTCGCCTGTGGATACGGGATTGTTGCACATCGATGAGGTGGTGGTTACTGCCTCTCATGTCCACGCTGATCCCATATCGTCGCAGAGCAGCGTTACGGTCACTACCGATTATCTGAACGAGCGAATGCCGGTCTCTCTGTCCAAGGGACTGGACGGCGTTGCGGGTGTGCAGTCGTCGTCTATCGGTTCGGGTCAGTCCAAACCGGCTATCCGCGGGCTTGGGTTCAACCGTCTGGCTGTCATGCACGACGGTATTCGTCATGAGGGACAACAATGGGGCGACGATCACGGACTGGAGATAGACCGGTTCGCTATAGACCATATAGAAATCATCAAGGGGGCGGCTGCGCTGCTGTACGGCTCCGATGCCATCGGGGGCGTAGTCTTGCTGAACTCTGACGAGCCGCGCACAAGTAATATGCGCAGTCCGAAGAGTATAGGCGGCAAGGCGTATCTTTTTGCGCAGAGCAACAATGCTCTCATGGGTGCCTCCATGCGTCTGCATGGTAGTAGCGGAACATTCTGCTGGCGCGCCAATGCCACCTATCAGGATTATGCAGATTTCTCCGTTCCCACCGACAGTTTTGAGTACTACTCCTATCGTATTCCGCTCTATAAGCGCACGCTGCGCAATACGGCGGGACGTGAGGCGGACGGTTCGCTGATGCTCGGCTATAGCGCATCGCATTGGCATACCTGTCTGCGTGTCTATGAGAGTTGGGCGCGTAGCGGTTTTTTCGCCAACGCGCACGGGCTGGAGGTGCGTCTGTCGGATATCGACTACGACCGCAGTCGGCGCGACATAGATCTGCCGCGACAGGAGGTTAACCACCTGAAGGTACTCTGGTACACCGCTTACTGTCAGGACGACTGGAAGATGGAGATCAATGCAGCTTGGCAACATAATCTGCGTCGTGAGGAGTCGGAGCCCGTCTCGCACGGCTATATGCCCACGCCGCCTGACGCCATGGAACGGCAGTTCAGCAAGCATACGGCGACGCTCAATGCCGCTGCGCGGTGGAATGTGTCGGCGCGTCACACCCTGCGCTTCGGCCTGCAGAGTGAGATGCAGCACAACAGACGCAGCGGGTGGGGATTCATCATACCCGACTATGAACAATACAGTATCGGCGCCTATGCCGGAGAGGAATGGCGTGTACGAAACGGCCTGACGCTACATGCCGGCATACGATACGACTATGCACACACTGATATACACGCTTACTCCGATTGGTACAGGACGCCGGTGGGCGATACGGCTATCTATCAGGTGCGTTCGGCAGAGCAGGCGCGCGATTTCCACAGCCTGACATGGTCATTAGGCGTGCGCTATCGGTCGGACGGATGGCTCTTGAGAGCCAATATAGGAAAGGCTTTTCGTACACCTATTGCCAAGGAACTGGGCGCGGACGGAATCAACTACCATATCTTCCGTTACGAGGCCGGCAACAGCGACCTGCGTCCCGAGGAGAGTTATCAGGCAGACCTGTCCGTAGGGTGGGAGAATAGGTATGTGGAGATACGCGTGGATCCGTTTGCAGGCTATTTCCCTAACTATATATACCTCAACCCGACCGCTGATTACCGAGAGGGGCTGCAGCTCTATCGCTATACGCAGGCACGAGTGGTCAGGGCCGGAGCGGAAATGATGCTGACCATTCGTCCGTGGCAGTATATGGACATCAACCTGCAGGGCGAGTACCTCTTTGCCCGCCAATTGTCCGGCGACAAGGCCGGATACGGATTGCCCTTCTCGCCGCCATGGCGCATCATGCCCGAAATCCGTTTCCATTGGGCGCCGAGCGTACAGAGCGTCAATCCGACCGGCCGGTGGCAGGGATATGCGGGCATCAACGTCCGTATATGCGGCGCACAACACGACATCGTGCCACCCGAAAAACCGACTCCCGGGTGGTGGACTCTCAATATCAGTGCCGGGCAGACAATCGCGCTGCCCACATGCAGCTTACACCTCAGCATGAAGGCTGAGAATATACTGAATAAAAAATATTACGACCACACGAGCTATTACCGCCTCATAGACATACCCGAAGCGGGTTGGAACCTGTCGGCTATGCTCGGCGTGGATTTTTAAATGAACTTCTTAAAAAAACAATTACAACAATGAAGAAATCAATATTTTTGAACCTGATGATGGTTCTGGCAATCACTCTGTTCAACTCATGCAACAATGACGTAAAGAATAAACCTGCAGTAGCAATCCACGAAGCGAATATAGAAGGCAGCTACATCTGCGTGGAGGCAGACATAGAGGCGCAGAACAAGACCCGTTCGATCCGTATCGAAGTGAAGGGCGCTACTGACGGACAAGTCAAAGTGGCTAAGGAATATACGGACACCAAGTATGTGGGCAAACTGAGTGTTCCGGAGTTTCACGAGCATATCGATATAGACGACAGCGGAGTGAAAGAGGGTGATTTGCTGAGCATGACTGGCACAGATCATGCAGGTCTGCAGACAACAGAGAGCAAGCCTCTGACCGAAGAAGAGGAAGACGAAGATGAATAAGTCTATGAGAAAGATAGCAGGAATACTATTGCTGTGTGCGCTATCCGGTAGCATCATGGCGTACGATTTCGAAGCCGGCGGTGTGTATTATAACATCACCGACCGGCAATTTCGTACGGTAGAGGTGACCCATTGGGAGGAAGCAACAGACGAATATGGCAGGCCACATCGCGTGATTCACCACCATCATTGTTCGCATCATCACGATAACGAACCGCTGAGCGCAGAGCACCTCCGACTCATCGAACTGGACAAAGAAGCTGAGCGCAGAGAGCAAACAGCCTATATAGGCAAAGTGGTTGTGCCCAAGACAGTGAGATACAAGGGCATCCGGTACAAGGTGACGGGAATAGGCCAAGGTAGTTTCTATAACCGCAGAAAACTGACCGAGGTGGTCCTGCCGCAAGGAATTACCTATATAGGAGAGTCGGCTTTTGAGAATTGCCTGGCCTTGAGTAACGTGCAGCTGCCGAAAGAGCTTACGCAAATAGGCTTTGCCGCTTTTCGCCGCTGTATGTCCATCACGTCGGTGAAGCTGCCGGGCAAACTGCAGCATGTAGATCACTATATCTTTGCCTTCTGCGAGCATCTCGAGCAAGTGGAGATAGGCGCATCGCTGGATACCTTTCCGGCCAATGCGTTCTTCCATTGTATCCGGCTGAAAGACATCGTTCTGCAGCACGCCGTTCCTCCCATTGTGATGAACAACAGCGGGCTGAGAATGGATCTGAAGAACATGGTATTCTATGTACCGGATGCCACATTGCCGTTGTATAAGGAAGATGAGTATTGGCAAAAGCAATCTGTACGTTCACAAAAAGAGAAAAAGACGAAACAATGAGAAAACCATTATTGATAAGTACGGCTGTGGCGTTCGTGGGAGCCATGATGCTAATGGTCGTATCGTGTGAGAATGCCGTCAAGGACACCACGCCGCCTGCGATCCACGAAGCAGATTTTCTGCCAGCAGACTGCGATATCTACTATACGGGTGATACGCTGCTGGTGCATTGGGTCTGTGAGGATGATGCCGAATTGGGCAACTACAACATAGAGATTCACAACAATTTTGATCACCACACGCACGGCACGTCCAATGTAGATTGCGATGATGCCGACTCGGGTCATGCACACGGGAGTGTTGAGGCCGCGTGGGTCTATAATCAGGACTATGCTATTCCCCGCGGACAGAAGATGCAAACGATAGAGGTGGCAATAGCTATTCCTGCAGAAGTATCGGAGGGTGATTATCACTTTATGCTCCGACTGACCGACCATGCCGGATGGCAAACACTGAAGGCTGTGCCTATTCATCTGCGCAAAGCGGGAGAATAAGTGCAAAAGGGCAAAATCAAGAAAATCGCACATTTGTGGAACAAAAACTTGCAAGTGTGCGATTTTTTGTGTATCTTTGCGCTGTTTTTTTTCAACAGAACCGTGTAGCCGAAATGACCTACGAAGAATACATATCGCAAGAGCAACAGGCGATGGAAGAGGAGCAGCGAGAGGATAGCTGTTTCGTAGAATACCAACCCGAAGGACAATTTGTGAGAGGACATTAGAGAAAGTGGCTGTACACTCCTAATGACTCGGATTAACCATATAGCAGATGAAATCGGAAAAAGAACAAAGCGAACGAACTCCGTACACGCACCGCTATTCGCTGACGGCGGCAGATATGGACACTCGTTATCGTATGACTCCCGGTGCAGTATTATTGTATTATCAAGACTGCTGGGCGCGATATATGGCGTGTCTGCATCTGGCGTCCTTTGATGTAGTCAAGATGCACCGGATGTGGGTGATTACGGAGTTTAGCGCGTGGTTTGAAGAGCAGACAGCGCTCTGGTCGGACGATATAGATGTGACCGTCTGGAATAGCGAGATAGGTGCGCTGAGGCTATACGCGGAGTTTCGTGTGCACCGGACAGACGGTGTGGAAGTGGCGCATGGCTACGGATGTTGGACTCTGCTGGATACGGAGGCACACCGTTTGGCCACGTTGGAGCCTATCCAGGCGCAAGTGCCTATACTGCCGGAGATGACCTCTGATACCCATAAGAAACGGCGTTTCCCGGCAGAAGGCACTCCGCTGCAGCAGATAGAGCACCGCGTCAATCCTATCAATCTCGATTTTAATGGTCATGTCAACAATCGTACCTATCTGAGCATAGCCATGCAGTCGGCTGACGAAGAGTTTATGGATGCGTATGCCATCCGCTGTCTTTCCATCCACTGGCTCAAAGAGACATTCCTCGGCGACAGATTGCTGAGCCGGCTGACACTGCTGCCTCACGAGACAGAAGAAACGACATACCACTATCTGAATACCATCAGCCGTAACGATACCGAGCCGGCGGCGCAAGTCTATTCGGAATGGGTGCCGAGAACCATGCAGGTGGATGTCTCGGTACATGCCCAAAGAGTATAAAAGAGAAGCAATAAAGATGAAGAAAATCATATTATATGCATGTTTGACAGCATTGGTATGCATAGCGGTGGGCATCATCTGCTGCAACCGGATAGTGACAAGCGCTGCTGAAGGTAAGATATATGATAACTTATCTGTCGTTCCGCATAACCGGGTGGGGCTACTCTTGGGCACGAGACCGACAGGCCGGACAGGTCTGCCCAACCCGTATTATGTATATCGTATAGAGGCATGTGTAGCGCTCTATAGGGCGGGAAAGATAGACCGCATCTTGGTCAGCGGAGATAACTCGCATAGCGCCTATGACGAGCCGACCCAGATCAGATTGGACCTGACGGCAGCAGGTGTGCCGGATTCGATTATCTACCTGGACTACGCAGGATTTCGTACACTGGATTCGATGGTTCGTGCCAAAGAAGTATTCGGTCTGACGCGATTCACAATCATCTCGCAACTATTCCACAATGAGCGTGCGCTCTATCTGGCGAAGTGCAAAGGAATAGATGCCGTCGGCTATAACGCTCGTGACGTGGAGTTGCGCTATTGGCAGGTGCGTATGGTAGTGCGTGAATGGCTCGCCCGCACCAAGGCGGTATTGGATATCCACACCGGCAAGCAACCTCATTTTCTCGGCGAACCGATAGAAATAAGATAAGCGTGACTATGCGAATGAAAACGCTGATAGTAATACTGAGTATAGTAGTAGCAGGAGTCGGATTGGTAACGGCGCTATTGGCGCACCCGGCCTTCGGAGTGTTCAGGCATGTGTCGAAAGAACGTATCCGGCTCTCGCCTAATTACTATGACGGGATGTTTCAAAACCAAGAACCCACGCAGCAGTTCACCGGTGACGCAGCAACCCGGAACGGTCGGCCGGGTGTGGTAAGGACACTTTGGCGATTCATGACCGACAAGGATTCTGTTCGCTTCCCGTCCACACCGATAGAGGCTGTCCGCACCGACCTGCATAGCCTGCCGATCGGCAGAGATTGGGTCGTATGGTTCGGTCACTCGTCATATCTGTTCTCGTTAGGCGGGAAGCGTATATTGGTGGATCCGATATTGAAACCCGAATTTCCCGCCTCGCTGATGCTCCGGGCATTTGCCGGAACAGACATATACCGTCCGACAGACCTGCCGGAGATAGATGTGCTGGTTATCACACATGAGCATTGGGACCATATGGATTATGCTACGCTACGTGATATTCGCACGAAGGTGAAACGAGTGGTTTGTCCCCTCGGTATAGCCGATTATCTGCGGTATTGGCACTATAGCGATGATCAGATCGTAGAGATGGATTGGTACGACCAATCAGCACTCGTCAATCGCCAAGTGCAAAGCACTTGCCTGCGGTCCCGCCAGTTCAGTAATCGTCTGTTAGGCAAGCGCAATCA
>JAILDU010000030.1 GCA_024689005.1 Paludibacteraceae bacterium | reverse complement strand
CTCATAGAAATGAGCAATAGAAGTGTTTATATACGGCGTTAGCCACAGAAAACCTATAGAGAAAGTCAATATATACAAAATGCGTGCCAAACTATACTGAATAGCAGAAAAGAAAATTATAAAAGTGGCATGAATAGGGTATAAATAGTGCTCTGAACGCCCGAGAATGCTGATTGAAAGACGGAAGAAAATATATAACAAACACCTTACAAATACATTTTATTATGAGATCAAATTCTGAATACCGCGCTATGGCGCGTGAGACGCTGGCAGATTGCTGGAGTGAATATGCGCTTGTGGCGCTTGTTGTTTCGATAATACCTATAGCATTCCGTGTCCCGGAAACAATAGGTAAAGTGCTATCGATAGGATGGCTGGAGAACTGGGGACGTGGTTTGGGATTGTTGGAAATCATTTTTCTGACCATTCCGTTGGGTTGCACGTTCCAGAATATGCTTCTCTCGGAAGTGCGCAAAGAAGAGGCGAAAGAAGGCTATCTGATGTCGCTCATTCACGGTTTTGCGGCTAATTGGGACAAGTACGTGATAGGCGGTTTGCTGATGATGTTGATTTTTATGTTGGTTGGCCCGCTGACGTTGTGTGTCGGATTGATTGTGCTGGCTATGGCTTATGAGATGTTCCAGTTTGTAGTAAAAGACAATCCGGACCTGTCAGCCATAGATGCTCTGCGTAGAAGTCGTATGATTATGCGCGGTCACAAGTGGCAGTTGTTTGTACTGTGTCTTTCTTTTATCGGATGGGGATTGTTGTGTATATTGACTTTCTTTATAGGTTTTCTGTGGCTAACGCCGTATATAAACACTTCTATTGCTCATTTCTATGAGGACGTGAAGGCCGAATATGAGCTCAAACTCGCTAATGGTGAGGTTGAGTGATCGGGATTGGCTCGGCAATAAACAACAAATAACCTACAAACATACAACGAACCACTAACGTTGAGTTTTCGAACACAGCGTTCGACATCGGTTCAGCAATCGTGGCGCTCAAACTGAGCGCCACGCGCTCATTAGAGCAATCGATGCCTCCTGCTTCATCGGGAGGTTGCTCCGGGTTACATGGTATAAAAATGGCATGGCCAAATTGACCAAATTGACCAAATCGGCTGAAATGGTCAAATTGTCAATTTGGTCATGCAAAAATGAAGATTGACTTTTGCTCAATCCTATAGAGTGTGCGGAGGATCGTTATGATTTTCTGCTTCGGAACGCCAGTGTGATAAGCACGGCAGCTCCGAGTAGCATAGGGTAGTATAGATACGGAATGATGGCGACCGCGCTGATGCCTGCGAGACCACTGGCCATGAGCAATTGGGCTCCGTAAGGCAAGATTCCTTGTATGCAACAACTGGTCGTATCCAGGAGGCTGGCGCTTCGTCTCGGGTCAATATCGAAACGGTTAGCAACGTTTCGGGCGATATCTCCGACCGACAGGATGGCGATGGTGTTGTTGGCAGTACAGATGTTAGCGAAAGCCACTAATACGCATATACTCAGTTCTGCTCCGGCGGGTGTGCGTACGCCTCGCGTGATACCCTTGATAACAAAGTCCATGCCTCCGTTGTGGCTGATGAGTGCGAAAATACCTCCTGCCAGCATGGAGATCAGTATGAGTTCGCTCATTCCCATGACTCCCTGTAGCGTGCTATCGATCCATCCCATGAGTGCATAACTGCCGTCAGCAATGCCTGTGACGCAAGTGAGCAGATTTCCTAAAGTCAAGACAACCAGCACGTTCATGCCGCATGCAGCGCAGACGAGAACCATCAGATAGGGGATAACCTTCCAGAACTCAATATGTTCTGCTGTAGTTATATCAGAAGCGCCGGATCCGAGGAAGACGTACAAGAGTCCCACGATGATGGCCGCTGGCAAGACCATTCGGATGTTGAATCGGAATTTGTCGCTCAGCCGGCAATGTTGCGACTGGGTAGCGACGATGGTGGTGTCGCTGATGAAACTGAGGTTGTCGCCAAAGAATGCTCCTCCGACAACAGCTGCAGCAACCATCGGCATAGCCATGGCTGTTTTGTCAGCCAGACCAACGGCGATAGGCATCAATGCGACAATAGTGCCGACACTGGTTCCCATGCAGAGCGAGGTGATGCAGGCAGCGAAGAAGAGTCCCGCCAGGGCATATCGAGCGGGCAGGAAGTGCAGTGTCAGGTCCACCATGGCACCGGCTGCTCCCATCTGTTTTGCACTAGCGGCAAAAGCTCCGGCGAGCATGAAGATCCAGACCATGAGCAACAGATTCTTGCTTCCCGCTCCGGCAGAGAAGAGCGTGACCCGTTCGCTAAAACTGACGCCGCGCGTAGTGCAAACGGCTACGATAGCCGTGAGGACGAAGATAAGCAACAAAGGTGCGTTGCTGACACCTTCGTAATAAACAGAGAAAAATACCAATAGCGCAACCATCGCCGCAATCGGGCTGAGCGCCAAGAGACCTTGTTTGGTTGTAATCATTGATTATTCTGTGGTTGGTTTGACGGAGTCTTTGTGGTATTCGATAAGACCTTCGATAGGGTCCTGTAATACGCGTTCGATAGACAAGCCTTCAGCCGCCATGGCTTGTTCGAGGATGGGACGGTAATAATAGGCAATAGATCCAACGAAGGCAAATGTCTTTGCCTTGTATTGGATGAGATTGCGGCGAATGAATTGCACAAAATGGTCGTGCACAAGCGCGCGTACGCGTTCATCATCTATATGGTTCGCGCAGAATCGAGACAACTGCGCCAGAAATCTGTTAGGGAAAGGCTGGCGGTAAACGCGGTCGATGATGTCGGGCATGGATGTGTTCTGCTCCCGGAAAAATGCCTCTTTGAGATTATCGTCCATTTGGTTCTTGAGCAGGTCGCCCACAAGACGTTTGCCCAATACGGCAGCCGATCCTTCGTCCCCGAGAATGAAACCTAAGGAGGGGACAGCCCATTCGATGTTCTGTCCGTTGTAGAAGCAGCTGCCGCTACCTGTGCCGAGAATGCATGCTACGCCCGGGTTGCGTCCGAGTAGTCCTCGTGCGGCTCCCAGCATGTCTGATTCGACGTTGACTTCGGCTTTTTTGAAGAAGGCCTCCAACGCCTCTTTGACCAGTATTTTCTTCTCGGGCGTGCATCCTGCACCGTAGAAGAATACATGCGTAATCGTGCCGGCCCACAGCAGTTGCGCCATCTGCGGCAATAGTTGGTCAGCTATGCATTTGCGTATTTCTTCGCAAGATTGGAAGACCGGATTGATGCCATCTGTACGAAAATGGGATTTCTGTCCGCTGGCAGTCAGCAGACACCAGTGTACCTTGGTACTTCCGCTATCGGCTATTAGAATCATGATAAACAGTTGTATTTTTAGACAAATTAGGCTGCAAAGGTACTGCTTTTTTTTCGATTGAGCAAAAAAAAGCCATATAAATGATTTTTTTGCTAAAAAATTTGCGTATTTAGATTAATTGTAGTATTTTTGCGGCGTATTTGGCTTACAATATGTTAAAACACCATACAACCAACCCCCGAAGGCGTAAGAGGGGACTTAATGAACCATGCCTTATGAAAGCTAAACTCTTCTTGTTGTTAACAGTATTTCTACTGTGTCAGTGCAGCCCGGAGCGACTAGTTATAGATGGAAATTTTGCTGATTGGGATGTAGTACCATCCAGTCGTCTTGCGCAAGCGTCTGCAGATGCGAACTCGAAGTACAAGAATCTGTACAATGTTAAGTTTTGTACAGACACTAGTTATATCTTTTTTTATCTGGAATTCAACGGTGACACCGAAGTGCTCAATATAGACGGTGAGGACGTGACGCGCGAGGTGGTATGGGCGGTTGATTTCTTCATGAATGTGGATGGAGACGCGCAAACCGGAGGTAAGGATTGGCTCTTTGACAGTGCGGGCGCCGATGTGTTGTTGGAGGGTAGCTGGACAGACAATTTTGCCCAAGCAGGTGTCCATGTCTTTCCCCCGGATTCCAACCAAAATGCGTGGGCATGGCAGGATGCCAACGTAGTTGGAGCAGCCATGTGTTGTGACCCGGTAACTCTGGCTAATGGTCACAAAGCAGTAGAGGGCAAGATAAGTTTGGCTAAGTTGCCGGTTCGGATTAAGTCGCTGAATATAGGAGTGTTGACCTCCAATGCGGGCTGGGTGCTCAATGGATTGTTGCCTCAGGTGACGGTTAAGATTGACGGCTCAGATGCTGTTTCTCCGATGCTTGACGTGCCGGTTCAGTAGCTTTTTTTGCAAAAATCTTGCATGAAAATTTGCATATTCGAAAAAATTGTAGTAATTTTGCAGCCGATTTTGCGCTTATGAGCGAGCATGCCCACAATATCGTCGATTTACAACGCCTTCAGATAGGCGTCCATAGGTTTGATATTCAGCTCGATGACGATTTTTTCGCATCGTTGGAGAAAACCGAAGTACTCGGCGGACAGGTGGCTGCTACAGTGACGCTAAATCTCCGCGAGGATTTCTATACGCTCGACATCGCCGTTCACGGAACGGTGCGTGTGGTGTGTGATAGGTGCCTCGATATGATGGAAATAACCATTGAAGATGAGCAAGAAGTGGATAGTGAAGATGAGGAAATGGGGTCGGAAGATATGAATCCCAATGACAAATCGCTTGATCTCACGTGGCTCGTCTATGAAATAGTAAGTATCAATATTCCGCTCGTGCATTGTCACCCTGAAGGTGGTTGCAACCCGCAAATGGATCTTCTCCTCCAACGCCACCTATGCGATGAGCCGGAACCCGAAAATTGATAATAGATATAGATAATTGAAAATTTGTTGAATAATTAACCCCTCCTTCCTGGCTGGGAGGTAAACAAAATAGCCAGTGCGATATGGCACATCCTAAAAGAAGACAAAGCCACACCCGCCAAGCCAAGCGTCGTACTCATGACGTAGTGAAGGCTCCAACATTGGCAACATGCCCTAATTGTGGTGCACTCCACATCTACCACACTGTATGCCCGAGCTGCGGTTACTATCGTGGTAAATTGGCTATTGAGCAGGCTGCAGAGGCATAATGTCGGCCTGTAGGCACATTACAGGCTCTGAGTTGTTATGACTCGGAGCCTTACAATATGTTTATTACGCGTGCGTGAGCATGTGCGTAGCCCGTGAGGGTTACAGGTGTTCTAGAAAAAACCAATTAAGGTTTAACAGTAAAAAAGTTTTAAAAGATTTAAGGTACATGTACAACAACCAATTCAACAACGACAATCGTCGTCCCGGAGGTTTTCATCATGAGGATGGTGCTTCTTCAGCACCACGACGAGATGGACAACGTCCGCGTTTTCAGCGTCCTCGCATAAGCGAAGGTCGTTCTCACCAAGAGGGAGAATTTGCTCCTCATTCATCGCGTCCGCGTTTTCAGCGTGAAGGCGGTTTTCAGCGTGAGGGAGAGCAACAGCAACGTCCACGTTTTCAGCGTGAAGGCGGCTATCAGCGTGAAGGCGGCTATCAGCGTGATGGTCAGCGTCCTCGTTTCCAACGTGAGGGCGGTTTTCAGCGTGATGGCGGACAGAATTCCCGTCCACGTTTTCAGCGTGAAGGAGGATATCAACGCGACGGCGAGCAGCAGAATCGTTCATTCCGTCCCCGTGTACAGCGCAATGACGGAGTTTATTCTGAACGTAAACGCCAGACCTATCGTCAACAAACCGAAGACCCGACTAAACCTATTCGTCTGAACAAGTATCTGGCCAATGCCGGCATATGTTCGCGCCGCGAGGCAGACGATTTTATCCAAGCAGGTGTAATCACCGTTAACGGAGAGACTGTATCATCGCTCGGAACCAAGGTGCTTCCGACAGATGAGATACGTTTTCACAACCAGCCTGTACGTCGTGAACGCAAGGTATATATCTTGCTCAACAAGCCCAAGAATACAGTGACTACAACGGATGATCCGCAAGAGCGTCATACCGTAATAGATATCGTGCGTAATGCGTGTGCTGAGCGTATCTATCCGGTCGGCCGTTTGGACCGCAATACGACCGGTGTGCTGTTGCTCACCAACGATGGTGATTTGGCAGCTAAATTGACTCATCCGAAGTTCAATAAGAAGAAGATTTACGCAGTTACGCTCGATCATGATTTGGACGAGGTGGATGAGGCCATTGTTCGTGCCGGCGTAGTGCTGGATGACGAACGTGTTGTGCCTGATGCGTTAGAGTTCCCGAAAGCAGATCGCCGTCATATAGGGCTCGAAATCCACTCGGGACAGAACCGTGTAGTGCGCCGTATTTTTGAGAAAGTGGGCTACAAAGTGGTTAATCTGGATCGCGTTTCTTTTGCCGGTTTGACCAAGAAAAATGTAGGTCGCGGTAAATATCGTTTCCTTACTCCTAAAGAAGTGGCTATGCTGCAGATGGGAGCATTCTAAGGCATAAGATAGTAAAAATCTGATTTTGAAAAGGACTGCCCACTATATCATTTTTGCGATAACGGTTGTATTGACCGTAGTTTGCGGCATACTGATGGGTCATGTCAATGTCAACGCAGACATGACCAAGTATCTGCCGGACAAGTCGCAGATGAAGCACGGACTGGAGATTGTAACTAATGAGTTCGGTTCGTCGGCCCAGATGTCAGGTGCCGATGTGCATGTCATGTTCGATCATCTCAGTCCGAAAGAGGTGCCCGGTATGATGACGCTGCTGGATGCCTATCCGGATGTACGCAGTGTGAGTTACCGCTTCAGCAGCGACAGCGCGCACACGGTCTTTGATTTGGATGTCCCCAAGTCGGTGGATCAGAAGGCATTAGGTAAGCAGATAAGCAATCGTTTTGGCGGAAACTGTGTGGTAGAGACCAGCCAGGATGGCGCCACGCCTCCTATGTCGGTTATGATAATAGCGGCGGTGATTATCATGGTGGTGCTATTCCTGATGGCACAATCGTGGTTTGAGCCGGTTGTGATATTGATATCGACGCTGATGGCGGTGATTCTCAATATGGGAACGAATGCGTTGTTGCCGTCTGTATCCATTACGACCAATTTTATCGGTTCTATACTGCAGGCAGTCCTATCATTGGACTATTGTATTATCCTGCTGAATCGCTATCGCCAGGAGCAGAATGACCAGACAGACCGAGAGACGGCTGTTTTGGCGGCTAATCGCGCTATACGCAAGGCATCGCCATCAATCCTCTCATCGGCCTTTACCACGATAGTCGGCCTGCTGATGCTATGTTTTATGCGGCTTAAGATTGGGGCAGACATGGGAATCGTGTTGGCAAAGGGTGTGCTTTGCTCGCTCATTTGCACATTCACGGTGATGCCCTCGTTGATGCTGCTCTTCCGTAAGACGATCAATCATACCGCCAAGCGCATTTATGTGCCGCCAACAGACGGATTGGCCAGGTTTGTGACTTCCCATAAGGTGACGATGGCTATTTGCGCTGTGTTGCTATTCTTCGCATCCTGGTTCTTCTCGCGCAAGGCAACTATATTCTTCTCGGCAGAAAAGGAGTCGAAAATAGAAGAAGTATTTCCTGCTCCCAATCCGTTTGTGCTGGTGTATAATACCGAGGAAGAAATGCAGATTATTCCTCTGGTTGACAGTCTGATAGAGCAACCTGGCGTGCAAGCCGTTATCTCGTACCCGACTTTACTGCAGCAACCATTGACACCATCTGGAATGGTGGCGCACATCAAATCCATCACGACGCTCTTTGCCGATCAGATGGGCGATGATATGAGGTTGCTGGCTAGCGAAGAGGCGATGAAGGCGCTTTCGCCGGAAATAGTGCAAGTGCTCTATTATGCCAATCAGATGAAGGATGAGGAACCGCGTATAACCTTCCCGGAATTAGGTAAGTTCCTCAATACGCATTGCGCTAATAATCCGTTGTTTGCATCGATGATGGATGAGACAATGCGCGAACAGATAACTATGCTCAATGAGATGTTGGAAATGCCGGCTCCCGAACCGGAACCCGAACCCATAGTTAAAGAAGAGCAAAATGAGGAAGACACGACGCCGGTGGTACGTGAGCAGCCGATAGATCCTATATTTCTCTCATCGGCAGGTAGATTGCAACCGGACTCATTGGCAATGCCGGAGATTGACATCAATCGCTTGGCTGTCGTTCCTTTCCTTCAACGTCTCTATGCGGCTTATCCGACAGCTCTGACACTGCATATGCGCTCGTTGACAGATACCATCACTATCCGAATGCCGATGACTGTCAATGAGATGTCTGCCTATATTGGTTCAACGCCAACCCAGACGCGTCTTGTTTACGGCTATGCGCCCGGCAAGACCAAGAAGATGACTCCGCTTCAATATGTTCATCTGTTGGCCGATGATTTGTTCAAGAGGAAGGCGCTACAAGGAATGGTTTCCGTAGAACAGCGTACAATGTTGGAACAGCGTGCTTATCTCATGGACCTTGCAGATCGTAACGCTCGTCTGCCGCTCACGTCTATCAATCAGATGATTCGCGCCTTTGGACTGAACGAGTTCTCAGATGAACAACTATTAGCCATCGCTTATCCTCATACGGCCTCTCCCGAGCAAAAGCAATCGCTGCCGGTACCGCCGTTAGCGGATACACATCAGATAGAGAATACAGAAGTTTCTGCGGACAGTGTCAGTCAATCCGACAATATAGCGCAGACGCAAGACACCACCATCGTGTCTATTCATGACCACGCTCCTGCGCCTGCTCCCAAGCCGGCAGTGCATCATCGCTCGGAGGCAGAACGCCAAGCAGAACTATTCACAGAGTTGCTCTTCGGCGGCAAGGCGTATTCGTCTAAGCAGATGGCAGATAATTTCCGAAAATTAGGCCATCCGATAGACCCTGCATATGTATCACTGCTCTATACGTATTACGGATCCGTGCATAGTGATTGCGATACGATGCATATGAGTTTGGGCGGTTTGCTCAATTATGTGTGCGATACCCTGATTTACGATCAGCGTTTGTCCACTTTGATAACCGATACTATCCGCACCAAAGTGACGGAAGGTAATCGTAAAGTACAGCAGATGATGGGTCAATTGCGTCAACCGGACCACTCACTTTTGGTGGTACTCAGTTCGCTTCCGACGGAGTCACCGCAGACATATGCCTTTGTGGATACACTGACAACTCTTGCAGACGCGCGCCTCACGCACGAACATTATTATGTGGGTGAGTCTGTCATGTACGCGGAGATGCGCGCGGGTTTTGACCATGAGATGAATGTAGTGACGCTGCTAACCATTTTGGCTATTTTCCTAATTGTAGCAATCACTTTCCGCTCTGTCATAGTGCCGACCATCCTGGTGGTTACGGTCATGACGGCTGTATATGTCAACGTAGTCGGCTCGGCTATAGCATCCGGCCAGATGCTCTATCTGGCCTATCTGATAGTGCAAGCCATCCTCATGGGAGCCACTATCGACTACGGAATCCTTTTTGCCAATTATTATCGCGAGTACCGCCGCACAATGCCTCAGTTTGAGGCCGTGTCGTGTGCTTATCGTGGATCTATACGTACTATTCTTACCTCCGGTCTCATAATGGTCTTGGGCCCCGGCGCATTGGCTGTCTCCATCGACGATGTGATGATTAGCAATATAGTCGGTTGCATAGCGGTGGGAGCATTCGTGGCTATCGTGCTTATATTGACTGTAGTGCCCGCAGTATTGGTTGCGCTCGACAGGCTGGTTGTCTATGGCAAGAAGAATCGTTATACCGCTCCGGCGGAAGATATAGAAGAAAAAGAAACACCCTCCAATCTGAATAAGAATAATGAGTAAAATCAAAACCTATTTAGACCAGCAGGGTAGAGCATTGCCCTATCCATGGTTAATCAACACAATGTTGATGTTGGTTGGTGGTAGTCAGACTTTGCGTTTGCGTTTCTGGAGCCGTAAGCCTAAGCATACGGCCGAAAAGACGCTACGTGATATATTGACTATCTCGCGTGATACGGTTTACGGCCGTGAACACCATTTTGACCGAATATTGTCTGCCACTACGGCTGAAGACTTGTTCCGCCTCTACCGAATGTACGTTCCCGTCAATGACTCGTTTGAGACCTTGCGTCCGTATGTAGAGCGCCATAAGCAAGGCGAAGAGAATATCTTGTTTCCCGGTAAACCGGACATGTATGCCACCACATCGGGTACAACCAGCGAACCCAAATGGATTCCGATGACTCACAAGTACCTAAAGGATGTATATGGCAAGATGTCGCATATCTGGACGTGGAACTTCATCAAGCATCGTAGCCGTGTGTTCGCCGGACATTTGTTCACTACTGTTGGTAAGGAATGTGAAGGTTACGCACCGGACGGGACGCTCTTTGGCTCGGTTAGCGGTGTGCTGGTTCGTGACATACCACCCATCATCAAGAAACACTATACTGCGCCGTCCAGCGTGATGTCTATTCCGGACTATGGTGCACGTAATTACACCCTGATGCGACTGGCTATCCAGCATCGTGATGTCACTCTTTGGGCAACGGCTAATCCGTCCACTATCCTTGAGTTGCTGCGTGCGCTCAATGAGAATACTGAGGAGATGATTCGTGATGTAGAACTCGGTACACTGTCCGCAGATTTTGATATCCCGTACGAGATACGTACGGAATTGGATTCCTATATATCTCCCCAGCCGGAGCGCGCCGCAGAATTGCGCAAGATATTGGCTGAGACAGGTCATTTGTATCCCAAGGATTTTTGGCCGTGGTTGCAGTATATGAGTACGTGGAAATGCGGTAATACCAAGATTTATATGGACAAATATATGGACCAGTTCGATTGGAACAAAACGTTCT
The DNA here is from genome assembly GCA_024689005.1 of Paludibacteraceae bacterium. Classification (GTDB taxonomy): domain Bacteria; phylum Bacteroidota; class Bacteroidia; order Bacteroidales; family Paludibacteraceae; genus Colicola. The sequence goes on along the minus strand of JAILDU010000030.1, from coordinate 6,446 downwards.
ATCAAGAGCTCGGCTATATAGCAACGGAGTGCCGTTTCGGATTCTCGCTGGACGAGACCAACGAGTCGGTCCTCTTCCCGCAGTTCCATTATTACGAGTTTGTAGAGGAGAGCGAGTTGGATAGTCCACGCAAGCATTTCCTGCAGATATATGAGTTGGAGCAAGGCAAGCGTTATTGCGCCTATGTAACAACTTATTCGGGCTTGTTCCGCTATAATATGAACGACCTGATAGAGGTGGGAGGCAAATTCCGCGAGACACCAACTATTCACATGGTTAGCAAGGTGAACGGAATAGTCTCAATGACAGGCGAGAAACTCTACGAACCGCAATTTATAGATGCTGTGCATCAGGCCGAGGAAGAGATGGGTATTAAGACCAAATTCTTTGTCGGATTTGCCGATGTGGACGAGTCGAAGTACCATTTCTATTATGAGTTTGAGGATGAGAATACCACCCAGGAAACAGCTGAGGCGTTCACCAAAGTGGTGGATGCGAAACTGCAGCATATCAACGTGGAGTACGAATCCAAACGCCAGTCATTCCGTCTGCATGACCCGGAGACGCATATCCTGCTCTCCAATGCTTACGCACGCTTCAAGGCTGCCTGCCTGAAGGATGGTTTCCGCGATGGACAATTCAAGTTCAATCTGCTCATGCAGGACGAGAAACGTCGCAGCAAATTCAATTTGTTGCAGCGTTGGGAGGACCGCTTTGAGCAACTCAGCGAGAATATTATTAACAGAGCTGATATTATTGATGAAAGACGCAACGAAAGAGCCAAACGCCGTACAGAACGTGTTAAAAGGCGTAGAAACCGTCATCCTAGATCTTGACGGAACGCTGTACGACAAGAGAGGCCTGGCTGCCCGAATGGTGAGTCACCTGTGGTGGTGTCTGCCTCTGCTGGCGGCCGAACGGTCCGTAAGGCGTAATATGCACTATGTGCAGTTCGCGTCAGAGGAAGAGTTCTTCGAATGCTTCTTCCGACAGATGGCGCGTGGTCACTTGTTTGGCCCCAAGACAGCTGAGCGATGGTATCACCGCGTCTATATGCCGACCATGGTCCGACTGATAGGACGCACATGCCGGATGCGACCGGAAACCATGGCTATCATTGCAGCGTGCAAGGAGGCCGGAATCAAGATGGCCATCTATTCGGATTATGGCTGTGTTGCCGAGAAACTTAACGTGCTCAATGTTGACTCGCAACAGTTTGATCTACTGATTTCTGCGCCGCAGTTAGGTGCGCTGAAACCGGCAGAATGTAGTGCAAGACAAGTACTCGAACTGATGAACGCCGACCCCAAAACCACTCTCTTTGTAGGCGACAGAGAAGACACAGACGGGGCGAGTGCCAAAGCAGTCGGTGCAAGGTTCTATTTAATCCGTTAATACGTATTTAACCCAAAACAAATCCCCTCATTATGAATAAACGTTACCAAGATCTGAAGGTTGCAGAAGGAATATATATCCCGCCGGTGACAACCAATTATCCGGAAGATGAACCATATGTTGGATTGTATCAGCCGGTCTATGATCGCGATTTCCCTGCTGTAGATGCCAATTATCCCTATTTTGATGATAGTTTCCACAACCGCTGGCGCATGTTCTGGAGTTATGCTTTCATCCTGCGTCCGCTGGGATGGATGTTACGCCTCAAATACGGTTTGCGCTGGCAGATAGAGGGAGAGAAAGGTTGGCGTCGTTCGTCGTGCGGCGTGCGTCGCTGGCTTCGTCAGTTTGACTTGAGCCGCGGTGCCATCACCGTAGCCAACCACTGCTATCGCCACGACTGTGCTTCCGTCCTCACTTCTATTCATGCCTCTCACCATACGCGCATTCCTATGTTTGCGCCTAATTTCCGTACCAAGGACCAACTCTTCCTTTGTCGTGTGGGGGGGATTCCTATCCCTGCTGCTGAAGAGGGATTGAGCGCAATGAAAGCCTTCAATAGTGCTTTTGATCAGTATAACGAACGCGGCTATTGGTTCCATATCTTCCCGGAAGCCAAACGTTGGGATTGGTACAAGCCGCTCCGACCGTTCCAGAAAGGCGCTTTCACCATGGCGTACAAGTACAACAAGCCTATTCTGCCTTTCGCTATCACTTATCGCCCGCGCACGGGCATCTTCCGTTGGTTTGGGCCGGCGAATGAACCGTTGACGCAAGTCATTATCGGCAAACCTATCTATCCGGATACCACACAGCCGCGTGCGGTGGAGACCGAACGTCTGCGCGAACTGACTCACGAGACTATTTGCCGCCTGGCGGGTATTACGAACAATACATGGCCGGCTAAACCGGATAAAGAGTAAGCCACTTGAAGAAATATTTTCCATACATATCCATCATAGCGGCTATGCTATGTTGGTCGGTTAGCGGCATTGCCATCAAGCACGCACTGGTCGTCCTGCCGCCTTTCACCCTGATCGTTATGCGCTTCACGCTCTCCGTGTTGCTCATGCTGGTCATCGGTCTCTGTTGTCGTGCTAACAAGATGCTTCGCTTGCAGGCTATCGAGCGCAAGGATATTCCGCTTTTCCTCTTAGCCGGATTCTTCCAGCCGTTCCTCTATTACCTGCTCGAGACTTATACCTACAAAGCCTTCGATAGTCCCACTATTGCTGAGGCTTTGCTCTCAACCAGCCCGTTGCTTAGTCCGCTTTTTGCAGCTGTCCTCTTGCGCGAGCGCGTCACGCGGAATAATATTGTGGGAATACTCGTTTCCACGCTGGGCATGCTGCTTATGCTCTTCTCGGCTAACCCGCTGCTTGCCAACTCGATGGCTATCGGCAATCCGGCCGGCATTCCACTCGCTTTTGCTTCGGTATCTACAGCCATATTATACACCATCATCTTACGACGTATTCCGCAGCAATACAGCGACTTATCTGTTGTCTTTTGGGTGCAATTTATCAGCCTGATTTTCTTCTATCCTCTCTGGGGATATATGGAGGGACCGACTGCCATTGATGCTACTTTCGTCCATTCGCCGTTCAGCCATTCGACCATCATGGTGGCCATCGGCTGCGTGGCTTATCTGGCTGTTTTTGCCAGCGTGCTGGCCTTCATCCTCTTTTGCTATACTGTCCGCCGAATAGGAGTGACGCAGACCAACGCGTTCAACAATATTCGTCCGGCTTTTACGGCACTCTGGATGTTGCTTTTCTTCGGAGAAACACTTCCTTTCACCAAGTGGATTGGAATTGTACTAATTATTGTCGGACTTTTCGTTTGTCAGAAAAAATAAGTGCGTTTTTTATTGAAAAAGATTACTTTTTTTAAGATTTCTTGCACAAATGAAATATATTTTGTACCTTTGTGCACTTTTTTGAATATAACTAAATTTTAAACCAATATGCCAATAGAAAACATCTACTCGATTGAGTTCTTCTATGACCTGCTTTACGTCATGTTCCTTGTAGGTCTGGTTGTTTTTGTATCGCTTTATTTTGTGGATGCCGGATACGGAAAAATGCGTTCTGAGAAGTGGGGACCCGCTATCAATAACAAGGTCGGATGGATGCTGATGGAGTGTCCGGTCTTCTTTGTTATGTTGTACCTCTATTTCAAGTCTTTCCCGCTCTATGGCGGAGTGACTATGAAGGCGCCCTATTGGATCTTCTTCCTGCTCTTCGAATTCCATTACCTCCAGCGATCATTTATCTTCCCCTTCCTCTTGAAGGGAAAAAGCAAAATGCCGCTCATCATCATGGTCTTCTCGGTGATCTGGAATCTCATTAACGGCTACATCCAGGGCTATTGGCTCTTCCATCTCGCGCCGCAACACTATCCGGAATTGTACACCACGGCATGGATCTTGAGCCCGCAGTTCATCATCGGTACCATCATCTTCATCATCGGTTGGGGCATCAATATCCAGTCCGATCATGTTATTCGTCACCTCCGTCAACCCGGCGATACCAACCACTACTTGCCTAAGAAAGGCATGTACAAGTACGTGACCAGCGCCAACTATCTCGGTGAAATCACCGAATGGCTCGGATTCGCTATCCTCACGTGGTCCCTGGCCGGATTGCTCTTCTTCTGGTTCAGCTGCTGCAACCTCGTACCCCGCAGCCACGCTATCTATAAGAAGTACGAAGAGGAATTCCCTGATGAGTTTGATCGTAAGAAACTCAAACGCATTATCCCGTTTATCTATTAGCCACTCTCAAGCCACTCTCGCGACACTTGCGGGAGTGGCTTGAAGCGCTTACGAGACAGATACGAGACAGATACGAGACAGATACGGGACGATACCGAGACAATCCTAGACAATACTCGAGGTCTTGCCGAGGTCTTATCGAGCTCATATCGCGGAACGTTCTCCCGCCAATCGGGAGAAGTGGCCACCGACTAAGAGGGCAATACCTCTCGCATCGAACGCTTGTCGAAGTAAAGTATTTGACCATAATTGCATATTAAGGGCAGTTCTGTAAATTGCTTAACTTTGATTTCGTTGTTTACTCGCGCAGATTGTTGATCTGAATGAGGGAGCAATGTGGGCATTGTAACCGAGTAAAAATCAGCAAGATACAAAGAGCAAACACGAAAGCATGTTAAAGTTTTAAGAGTATTAATTATAAGGGAACTTCTAAAACGTGGAATTTATAGAAGTGGCCTTTACATAATCCAAATACCTAATATCAAATGGAAAATAAATTGTTTTCCCCTTTCCAATTGGGACCCATCACGCTGCGCAATCGGTTTATCCGTAGCGCTGCTTTCGAAAACATGGCGCGTGCCAACAAGCCTACCAAGGAACTGCAGGACTATCATGTCAGCGTTGCTCATGGCGGTGTCGGCATGACCACTGTCGCCTATTGCGCGGTTGATCTGAGCGGAGTGTCTTTCGACGGCCAACTCTACGTGCAGGACGCGATTATTCCCGACATGAAACGAATGACCGACGCCATCCATGCCGAGGGCGCTAAAGCCAGCATCCAATTGGGACATTGCGGCAATATGACGCATTTCTATACGTGTCATTGCATGCCCGTCAGCGCTGACAATGGTTTTAACCTCTATTCGCCCACTATCCACCGACGACTCAAAGTGGCTGAGATCAAGTCGCTTGTCAAGAAGTTTGGCGAAGCGGTCGATTTTGCACGCAAGTGTGGCTTCGATTGCGTCGAGATTCATGCCGGACACGCGTACCTTATCTCCCAGTTCCTCGCCAAACGTACCAACCATCGCCACGATGAGTACGGAGGCTCTTTCGAGAACCGCTGCCGGTTCCTCAACGAGGTGCTTGACGAAGTGATGGAGCACGCAGGAAACGATATGGCCGTTGTGGTCAAAACCAACATGTGGGACGACTGCTGGCGTGGAGTCACCATCGACGAAGGTATTCGGATTGCCAAAGAAATTGCCAAGCACAATGTGCATGGTATCGTTCTCTCCGGAGGAACGGTCAGCCGATCGCCGATGACCATCCTCAGCGGTGCTATGCCCCATAAGACGCTCGCGCACTATATGCCGACCAAATCGTTCTGGTGGCTCAAGGCTGCACTCAATCTCCCGGGCGTCGCTCCTCTTATGATGCCCACTTCCCCGTTCCGCGAACTATACTTCATGGACAAGGCCAAGATCTTCCTCCATGCACTCAAGAATATCAACATCCCTCTCATCTATGTCGGAGGTGTGCAATCGGGGGATAACTGTCAGAGAATCATGGATGAAGGTTTCGAACTCTTCCAGTTGGCGCACGTCCTGATCAAGGATCCGGATTTTGTCAAACACGTGCAGGACAATCCGCACTATCATGCCGGTTGTGGACGTTCTAACTACTGCGTCGGACGCATGTACACCCTCAATATGAAGTGCCACGAATGTGTCGAGAGAGACGGAGAACAGATCCCGAACCGACTCAAACGAGAGATTGCCCAACTGGAGAATGCTGCCAAAGAATCTGTCGCTGCACAGAAGAAAAACAAGAATTATTAATCTCTAATTAGTTGTCAAAGTGCTCGCATTAGTAACAGGCGCAAGCAGCGGAATAGGCTTGCAATATGCCACACAATTGGCGCGCGATTATCATTGTGATCTTCTGCTTGTCAGCAACCAGCAGAACGAACTTAATCAGGTCTCTGCCGACTTGGCTAATCAATACGGAATCAGCACAATAGCTCATTTTGCAGATCTCAGTCTGCCCGACGCGGCAGAGCACTTACACGACTTCTGCTTGCAGCAAAAATTGGTCGTGGATATCCTCGTCAACAACGCAGGCATCTTCTTCTTCAATCCTTATTGCGACACGTCCATGAAGCGTATCGAATTGATGCTTCAGTTGCATATGATTACCGTGGCCAAACTGACGCGCCTCTTTGCTGAAGATATGGTCCGCCGCCAATTGACAGAAGAGGAGTCTAACCAACGTATCTGCGGTCATAAACGAATGAAAGGATATATTCTCAATATGTCCTCCATGTCCGCTTGGA
>JAILDU010000101.1 GCA_024689005.1 Paludibacteraceae bacterium | reverse complement strand
TGATAGTTATTCTCGATTGCCCAATACGGGTTGGTGATACCATAAGGGGTCAACCATGCCTCCGGAGTATTAAATGCGATACTCAAATCTTGCTTGTCTACCAAAGAGATATCACGCGGGAATTCATACAAACCGTCAATTACGGACGTTCCTTGATACGTATCGACTACGTCCGTCTTAGTTTTTGCCAAATTGACGGAACTGGATATTTTTAACCATTTAATCGGTTCATAACTAGCACGAAATGCCAATGTATGACGTTGATATTTATCTTTATCACCAGGCATAGCACCATCGTCACCTGAGAAGGAATACGATGCATAATAAGTCATCTTATTGTCAGCAGAAGCTCCGCTAAACGAGATATTATGATTATGCGAGATACCCAGATCAAAGAAATCTTGGATATTAGTTGGCACCGCAGAATACTTGTGTGTCATTTGTTGCCAATTCCATACCGGGCCATACACTTGTTCCGAACCATCAAAAGCTGGTCCCCACGAACCATTCTCGATGAAGGTTTGACATCCATTCCATCCCTGGCCAAATTGGTTTTGGAAGATTGGCAAATTAGCTATTTGGTTAAATGCCACACCTCCGCTATACTCCAAATTAAAGTTACGCTTTTCGCCCTTAGCACCTTGTTTTGTAGTGATAATTACCACGCCATTCGCAGCACGACTACCATACAAAGCGGTTGCAGCAGCACCTCTCAATATGGTCATTTTTTCAACATCTTGACCGGAGACATTACTGATACCACCCAACGAAGCAGCCTTTTCATTTTGCGAACCGGTTCCATAATCAGTCGTAGTTTGCAAAGGCACACCATCGATAACATACAGAGGCTGGTTGCTACCATTAATAGATGAGAAACCACGGATAATAATGTTGCTTGCAGCACCCGGGTCGGTAGATGTAGACTGAACCTGCACACCGGCCACCTTACCGGCCAGAGCAGTTGCTACGTTAGTTGTACGGGCCTTGGTGATCTCTTCTGCGCCCATTGTTGCCGCAGCATAACCCAGGGTTTTTTCCGAACGAGAGATACCCAATGCAGTTACAACCACTTCATCCAATACCTCAGTGTCCTCCTCCAATTTCACCACCATATTGTCCTCCGCAGGAAGGCTCACAGAGCGCATTCCCACGAAACTAATTACAAGAGTGGTGCCGGGAGCGGCCTCAATTGAGAACTTACCATCATAATCGGTGATGGTACCTCGGCTGGTACCAAGTACAGAGATCGACGCGCCGGGTATACCTTCGCCGTCGGCTGCACTCACTACCTTGCCGGAAATGGTCTGGCTCTGAGCCAGAACCTGTCCGAATGTAAGAATACAAACGGACAAGATGAGCAAGAATCTCTTCATACCTAAATTTGTTTGTTATAATACCTAAATACCTAAAGTAACCTCTAAATGAGGAATCGATTGCAAAAGTACAACATTTTTTTTGTTTACGCAACACTTATGTTAATTTTTAGCCACAAAAAGCAGCATATTTCTTATTTTTGTAAATTTTGCATTACAAAGCGTCTATTTTAGGAAATTTATTTCTGCAAAATCATTTATTTGGCACGATAATTGCAAAAAGGAACATGTAAACTCCTAAATCACACGCATATGAAACGTTTTTTCTTCTTATTACTCAGCTTGTCACTAATAAGCGGCTACATGCTTGCCGATGATGTCAAGATAGACAAGAACAGTTGCACTATCACCAAGGACGGCAAAACATACAAACTGTACGGCAAGGTAAAGATAGTAGATAGCTTCGAGGATATCAAAGTAAAAATAGTTGACTGCTTTGAGGACGTAGATATCAAGATAGTCGATTGTTTTGAAGACTCGTGCGGCAAAGTAAAGATAGTGGATTGCTTTGAGGACGTCAAAATCAAGATTGTTGACAGCTTTGAGGACGTCAAGGTTAAGATAGTAGATTGTTTCGAAGGGGTCAAATAAAACAAAAAAATACTCTCCCTATTGCACATATAAAAAAAATATACTACCTTTGCGGCAGTTTTATTAACCCATTAATTTCATCACAACTATGTCTAAGAAATTTATCTGCCCTATCTGCGGTTATGTGCACGAGGGAACAGAGGCACCCGAGCGTTGCCCGCAATGCAAGCAAGTAGTCAAATGGAAAATCGTGGACGAGAGCGCCGGAATAGCTTTTGCCTGCGAACATGTCATCGGTGTGGCTAAAGATACCGATGAGCAGATGAAGAAAGATCTGAATGCCCACTTCATGGGCGAAGCCACCGAAGTGGGAATGTATTTGGCTATGTCACGCCAAGCTGACCGCGAAGGTTATCCGGAGGTAGCCGCAGCTTTCCGCCAATATGCTTGGGAAGAAGCGGAGCACTGCGCTAAGTTCGCCGAACTGCTCGGAGAAGTCGTTTGGGACACCAAGACCAACCTGGAGAAACGAATGATGGCCGAAGCCGGTGCCTGCGAGGACAAACTGCGTATTGCCAAGCGCGCCAAAGAGTTGAATCTGGACGCTATACACGACACCGTGCATGAGATGGCCAAAGACGAAGCACGCCACGGCAAAGGATTTGAAGGTCTCTTCAAACGTTACTTCAAGAAATAACGGACGGATTAGGCAATTATTCCGCCACCGATAAGCAGATCATCCTGATAGAGAACTACCGACTGACCGGGCGTCACGCCCCAGACTGGCTCGGAGAACGATAAGCGACCCACCGTATCGGTGAGGTCGTTTATTGTTGCCGGTACAGCCTGCGACCTATACCTGATACGCGCGAGCACGTGCGGATGAGCGCGTACCCATTCTATATCGCGTACGCGAAAAGAAGTGGCTGTTAGAGAGGTCTGCAACAAATCATCGTTGCTGCCGAGTGTCACTTCGTTGTGCTCGGCATCTATATGCGTCACATAGGCTGGCTGACCCAAAGCGATACCCAATCCTTTGCGCTGGCCGATAGTATAATTGGCAAAGCCCTGATGCCGACCAAGCACCTTGCCATCCGCATCTATATAATTGCCGGGACGGACGCGTTCATCGAAATCCGTCACATTCTCACGAAGAAAAGTGCGATAGTCATTATTAGTGACAAAACATATCTCCTGGCTCTCTTTCTTCTCAGCCAACTTGACGTACCCGTGCTGACGGGCTATCTCTCGCACTTCATCCTTGGTAAGTCCACCAAGCGGAAAGACGGTACGCCGCAACTGGTCCTCTGTCAGCATCCAGAGGAAATAGGTTTGATCCTTGCGAGTATCCGCAGCCGTAGCCAGATACAGGTGTCCATTCTGTTCGCGTATCCGCGCGTAGTGACCCGTGGCTATCAGGTCGCAGCCATATTCATCCGCCACACGCGTCAGTTCACCCCATTTGATATGACTATTACATAGCACGCACGGGTTAGGCGTACGGCCGGACATATACTCGTCAATAAAATTACCGATGACACACTGACGGAAGGTCTCCCTGAAATCCACTATATGATGTTCGAACCCCATCTTCTCCGCATTGTGCTTGGCCTCCATGATTGATTCAATCGAGCAACAGCCTTTCTCACGTGCCAGACATGACTCCTTGATACTATCATATGTACGGAACGTAACGCCCACCAGTTCATAGCCCTGCTCCAACAGAAGCATGGCACTTACCGTGGAATCTATTCCACCCGACATACCTAATAATACTCGTCCTTTTGCCATATTCTTTTCCCTATTGCTGCATTTCCACCAATTTGGTATAATAGCCGCCCAATGCGTATAACTGCTCATGTGTTCCCCGCTCCACTATACGTCCCTCATGCATGACACAGATCAGGTCCGCATGGCGGATAGTAGACAGACGGTGTGCCACCACCAGAGTGGTACGATCCTTCATCAGATGTTCTAAGGCATCTTGTACCAGGTGCTCCGATTCGCTATCAAGGGCCGAAGTGGCCTCATCCAATATCAAGATAGGCGGATTCTTCAAAATAGCGCGCGCGATGCTCAAGCGTTGACGCTGTCCTCCAGACAAGCGGCTACCACGGTCACCGATGACGGTATTATAGCCTTCCGGCATCTGCGCGATAAACTCGTACGCATTGGCAATCTTGGCGGCCTGGTCCACTGCTTCTTGCCAAGTCATGCTGTTAGGTGCAGGTTGCGTAGTATCGACTCCAAAGGTAATATTGTTGTACACCGTATCGTTGAATAATATCGGTTCCTGGCATACCAACCCCATTAGGTCACGCAGGTCGTGCGTACTAAACTCGCGTATATCCGTTCCATCCAGCAATACGGCTCCCTGCTGCGGGTCATAGAAACGCGGCAACAGGTCAGTCAGTGTTGTCTTGCCGCTACCCGACTGCCCCACCAGTGCAACGGTCTTTCCTTTAGGTATCTCCAGATTGATATCGCTCAGGACTTCCCGTTCCGGCTGATAGCGGAAGGAGAGGTCAGAGAACGTGATACCTTTCTCAAAACGTACTGTTTTAGGATGTGCAGGTTCTACGATGGTAGATGTTGTGTTCAGGATTGTGTCAATACGCTCCAGCGAGGCCAAGCCGCGACGGACACCATAAGCGGCCTTGCTCAAGTCCTTAGCCGGATTGATTACGGAATAGAAGATTACCAAATAATAGATAAACGTTGCAGCATCAATGGTTGCGTGATCACTCAATATCAGCAATCCGCCGAACCACAAGATAACCGCTATCAATGCCGTTCCCAGAAATTCTGACAAGGGATGTGCCAAGTAATAGCGACGATTGATGCGATTGAACGTAGTACGCGCGGCACTAACCAGTGTATAGAATCTGGCTTGCAGTTTGCTTTGTGCATTGAATCCCTGTACTATACGCAGGCCGAGCAGTGTCTCATCTATAGACGACAATATCTCTGCGTTCTGCTCTTGCCCTCGTTTGGATGCACGCTTGAGCGAACGGCCTATTCGGCCAATGAGGAAAACGGCTATCGGCATCAGCAACAGAACAAAAACTGTCAATTGCCAAGAGATAACCAGCAGAGTTATCAGATAAACCAATATCATAATCGGATCCTTGAACAATATATCCAAAGCCGACATGATAGATGCTTCCACTTCTCCCACGTCATTCGTCATTCGCGAAATGACATCTCCGCGGCGTGCCTCGGTGAAATAACCTATCGGCAGCGACAGCACTTTGTCATATAACTGTTGGCGCAAGTCGCGCAGCACACCGGTACGAATAGGTACCATATGATAATTAGCCAGCCATGCCACACCGCACTTAAACCCAGTCATAACAACCAGGAACAAGCCTAACATCAACAAAACCGAACCGGCCCCGCGAGAAGCGATCTGGTCGTTGAGAGCGCAATACATATTCGCGCGAAGGGCGGCTATCGTGTCCTGCAATCCGACCACTTGACTCATATCCACCGGCTGTGCATCCGATGTCGTGAGACCGAACAGAATACGCAGCACAGGTATGATGGCCGCAAACGAAAAGAGCGACAACACTGTGGACAACAAGTTGAAGAAAATATTCAATGCCATCTGCCCTTTATAAGGCGGCACGAACCGACGTATTAGTGAGAAAAAAATCATATTTATTTATCCTTATCCTGACGACTGTTCTCACGAACATAAGTCAGTATTTGTCTGTCAAAAGCTACATGGTCACTCAAAAAATGCATCCGAACCGGTTGGGCTATCAATCGCTTCTTTTGCGCAGCCAAACGATCAACCAACGATGTGAGGCGCAATCGTTGCTGATCTTTCTCCGTCGTCAGCACAAAATCGAAATTCTCGGCACGCGCCATGATTGCATCTATATCCTGCTCGGTGAAATCGTGGTGATCCGGGAAAGCCATCAACTCGGCTTTCGGATAATACTCACGCACAGATTCCATCATATACTTAGGTTGTGCAATACCGCATAATACCAACGGATTGCCGTCCTGCTCCATCATCGGATGTTCCAGTCCGGCAAAGTGCAGCAACTGGAATGTCGGCAGGTGCAATCTGTTGTCCACTACGCGCATATCTATCGGTTTCATATTGCTTGGGCACTTGGTCACTACTATTGCATCGGCTTTGATAGCACGGCTCGGCAGGTCGCGCAGCGTGCCCCAGGGCAACATATGGTCATTTATATACAAGTGGTCATAGGGAGTGAGCAGAATGGAGAAGCCGCATCGTATTCCACGATGTTGGAAGGCATCGTCCAATATCACCACATCCAGATTCTCTATCTGTCGCTGCAACTGATTGACGCCGCGCACGCGGTGCTCACACACGGCAACAGGCACATCGGGAAACTTACGATGCATCTGCATAGCCTCATCGCCGATAGTACGTGCTGTAGAAGCGGCATCAGCCAGCACGAACCCGCGCGTCTGACGCTTGTATCCGCGCGAAAGGATAGCCGGACGAAAACCATTAGCCAATAGCAACTTGACTATATACTCTACCATCGGAGTCTTACCTGTACCACCAACAGCCAGATTGCCCACACAGATGGTGGGCAAACTGACCGAGTGGGACAGCAATACACGCTGGTCGTATAGCAAATGACGGAATGCTACGCCTAACGTGTATAAACCGCTCAATGGTATAAACAGCAGATCGCTGAGTACGTTATGCTTAATCGTCATGATTACTGAATAGTCACTTCCGGCATCAGAGCCATGATACGGGGTTGCGAAGCGAACTCACGCACCTTCATAATCAAACGCTCTTCTTCCGTAGTATTGTCCAACTTCTTCAGCAACTCCTCCAGCGGGTCTTTCTTCTCCGGGTAGTCAGCTACCTTATAACTCTCCAGACCTGCCAGTTCCGCTGCCTTGCTGATAGCATTGTCGATATTGCCGATTTGATCTATCAGGTTGATTTCCTTGGCTTTCTCACCGAGCCACACACGACCTTCGCCTATCGACTTGATATAGTCTTGCTCTACGTTACGGCCTTGTGCGCAACGGCTGGTAAACAAGTCGTAGCCACGCTCAATCATGGTCTGCATCTTCTGCTCCTCCTCCGGATTCATTCCCTTATAGACCATATTTATCTGCAGGTCAGAATGTTTGTTAGTATTTACTCCGTCTATATCCAGACCCACTTTGTCGCGCAGTTTGGCTACATTGGGAACCGTGCCGAAGATACCGATTGAACCGGTGATAGTGGTCGGTTCGGCGAATATATAGTCTGCGCCACAGGAGATATAGTATCCACCGGAAGCGGCATAATCACCCATGGAGACAACAACAGGGATACTATCCTCTTTGATCTTCTGGATTGCACGCCATATCTGTTCGCTTGCGTCAGCCGAACCACCCGGACTGTTGACGCGCAGCACTAAGGCCTTCACGTCGTCGTCCTTCTGCAGTTTGCGCAGATTTTTCACTACATCCTTGCTCACGATGCCGTCACCGTCATCTTCGGTAATTTCACCTTCGAGATAGACTACAGCCACCTTGTTTGTCTCCTTCGACTCAGGACGTTTGACTTGTGCCATATTGGCGGTGTTCTGTGTGTGGTAGTCCTTTGTTCCGGTGTAAATACGCAACAGAGAATCCATGTCTTGGTAATAGATGATAGTGTCCACCAATTCTGACTCCACCTGCGCCTCAGCCGGCTCCAGACCCATATAACGATCTGCCAGCGCATCCAACTGCTCAGTAGTCAGATTACGCGACGCGCTAACGGCTGTTTTATATTCGTCCCAGATACCATTCAGGTATTGCTCAGTCTGCAGACGGTCGGCCTCAGACATATCGGTTCGGAAGAACGGCTCAACTGCAGATTTGAACGTACCCACTTTCAGAATCTGCATCTCAACGCCTATCTTTTCCAAGAGACGTTTGTAGTACATTTTCTGCGCAGACAGACCATTCCATCCCACGGAACCTGTCGGGTCGAGACAGATACGGTCGGCAACGGAAGCCACATAATAGTTGGTCTGTCCATAGTCATCTGCAGAAGCGATGATCCACTTACCGCTCTGTTTGAAATCCAACAACGCGTCACGGATTGCCTTAGCGCTGGCAGGTGCCATGGACAACTGACCGCCGTCCAACCATATACCTAACACCTTATCATCACTCTTGGCCAAACGGATATTGCTCAATATCTGGTCCAAACCAACAGTCTCTTCTGCTCCATAATTGCCATATGGCATCTGTCCCATCAGGGCGCTAAACGGATTATCTTCAGGAGCTTGCTCTACCAGCGTACCCTTCAGCTGAAGACGATATACGGTATTCTCCTTGATTTCTACTTTCGATGAGGACAACATGTCTCCCATGAGCCAACCAAGAATCGCGCTGCAAATGAAATACACAGCGAAGAAAATCAAACAACCGCCAAGGCAGCCGATTTTGCGACGAGGACGAGGCTGTTGTTCACCTTCCTCTACATTCTTACGAGAATTAAATAACATAACTTTAAAGTTTTAATGGTTAATATTATGTTGTTTATTTGTTTCTTTTATTAACTTTTTTCTATTCCCAACCTCCCCGAACTCTCATCGGGGTTTTATCGGGGTTTTATCGGGGTTTTGTTTTATCCGAAACTACAGTTTCAGGTTGAACGTCATCCTGTGGTAAGGAGTCGGTCCGTATTTCTTCAACGCCTCGTAATGTTCGGCAGTCGGATATCCTTTGTTGCGATCCCATCCGTATTGCGGATATTGCTCGTGCAGCCGAAGCATATAATCGTCGCGATAGGTCTTAGCCAACACGCTGGCTGCCGCTATCGACATATAGGTTGCATCTCCGTGAACTACGGTATCTGCAGGTATCTCCAATAGTTCTCCCTCGGGGACGTACGGTTTCCATTTGTTACCGTCCACCAGTATATGTTGCGGTCTGACACTCAGTTGGTCCAGCGCACGTTGCATGCCTAAGATAGAGCATTGTAGTATATTGCGTTCGTCTATCTCATGCGCCGTCACTTCCACCACAGCCCAACTGACAGCTTCGCGTTCGATAATCGGTCGCAACATATTCCGCTGGTGTTCGGTCAGTTGCTTCGAGTCATTCAACCACGCAAACTCCTCCACTCTCTCCACACGCTGCGGGTCTAATATCACGGCCGCGGCAAATACGCTTCCCGCCAGCGGCCCGCGCCCTGCTTCGTCACACCCGGCTTCTATCAGCCCCGATATCATTTGCGTCTTCAGCATCTCTCGTTTCTGACTCGTTTCTATCTCGAGTATTGTCTAGGATTGTCTCGTTATCGTCCCGTATCCGTCTCGTAATCGACTCGAAGCAATCTCGGTAGTAAACATCATTTTGTTGTATTGGTTAGAACGGGTAGCCTATGGCGAAATGGAAGGTCATGTCATCTTTCCACTTCAGTCCGTTGGGTACAGTTCGCCACTGTTTGCCTTCCGCTATGCGGCTCGGATCATGCAGTTTGACTCCAAAATCCACACGGAAGATCAATATTGATAAGTCGAATCGCATTCCGACACCGTAGCTCCACGCTATCTGTTTGTAGAACTGATCCCACAGGAACACGCCGCCCGGTTGTGCCTCGTAATCGCGAATGGTCCATATATTTCCTGCATCGAGGAATGCAGCCAACTCGAGGAACGAGATCACCTTGAATCGATACTCCATATTCATATCCAAGTGGATATCTCCTGCCTGCAAGTCATAGACCATCGAACTGCCTGCTCCGCGGAACGTACCGGGTCCGAGTGTTCGTGCCTGCCAGCCGCGGATACCATTCGCTCCGCCGGCGAAATAGCGTTTCTCGAAAGGAATAGTCTGTGCATTCAAATACGGCACAGCCACTCCCAATCCAAAGTGGTACACCAATTGGTGTTTAGGCGAGAAGATCTCATGGTAAGTAACATTGAAATCTCCCTTCGCATATTGCGCAAACGGTATTTTCCACAACATATATGCCCCGTCGGCATTCTTCTGCAGATTAGCCATCAAACTCAATCCATAGAGTGCGTTTCCGGCGGTCTCCATTCGCAACGCCATCTGCAAGTACGAGCGATTAGGATAACGCTGATTATAAGTCGAATAGGTACCGGTATAACTCCAGTCAAATATGAAGTGGTCCTCATAACTGGCCTTCAGCACAGACGAACGCTCTATGAATCGTTGCCTAAACTCGTCGGACATCCACGGCAAGTATATATAGCTGATATCCAGCAAGTTGAAATGATGCGTCCATTTGGTATTCGGTCTGCGTGGGATAGTATATTGCAGGCCTGCGCTAGCTATCGTTCGCGTATATTCGTCCGGTCTCTGCTGGTAGTTGTATGCCACATTCAGTTTGACTTGGCTGGAAAACAGCAACCCTGCTTCTGCTTTGGCTTCTATAGCTCTACCGCCATTTGTACGCCACTCGTATGAAGCACGTCCGCCCAGCGTCAACTGCTCTGCGCCATGGAAGATATTGCGGTTGGTATAGTTGACTCCTGCCGCTATTCCCCAATCGCCGGCACTATATGTTCCGCCCATTTCCGCGGAGATGGAGTGGATACGGCCGCGCGAGATAGTGATGTAGCAATCCAACAATGTATCCGTTACCGGTGTAAAGGATATATCCACATACTTAACCGGACCAAGTGCGTTCATTCGTGCGTACGTACGTTCGACCCGCCATTCGGCATACCGATCGCCTTTGCGCAAACGGCTGGAATAGCGCAACGCATTCTTACGCAGGAAACGCCGTCCGATCCAGCTGTACTCGTTGCCGAACTTATCGCTCTCATACTTCAGCTCCACACTATCAGGCAAATGCGAAGGATCATAATCGATCTGATAGTGTATATTGCGAATGATATACTGCGTACAGAGACGTTTGCGCGCAACCGAATCCAAGCGTGCCACATAGGGTGCCATATGAATGCGAATATCCACCTCATGCGAGCCGAAGGCGCTATCGGCGGAGAACTCCAGCATCGATTTCTCGAAGTAGAAATATCCTCTATTGCGCATAGCACGCGTGATACGTTCGCGCTCTTCGTCAAAGACCGAAGTGGAGAACTGCATACCCTTGTGCACCTTGCACGCATCGTTAAGCGCAATCGCACGCACATCCGGCATATCAATATCCACCACATAATTGCGCACTTTGTACGGTTTGCGAGCCGTAATCAGATACGTCAGATCCACCTTACGTTTCTTGATCATCATCTGCGTGTCCACCGTTGCATCAAAATAGCCGTCGTTATTCATCTGCTGGCGTAACTGCTGCATACTGACGCCAGTCAGTTCGTCGTCATAGACCACCGGCGCCTCTCCCATCTTGAATGCATTCTCTGCCATTCTCTTCTTCGACTTGGTAGTCGTATCCAGCGGTGCCGTGTTATAGACATGCAGCTGCAACTTCCAGAAACCGAGTATTTCCGTATTCTGCTTCTGACGCAGATAATTGCGCAATTGAGCGGTAGAGACAGTCTTGTCATCCACGCACTTCACCTTGGCCTTATTCAGCAAATACTTACCCTCCGGCACGTATTTGGTCGTATTGCACGCTGCAAAAAAGACCGCCAAGTTCACCAATACTATATATGTGCACAATCTACGTAACATAATAATCGCTGCAAAGGTACGAAAATATTTTGATATATCAAAACTTTTAACTAATTTTGCGCCAAATTTCTATGATATGGAACATATTTCGAAAGCACAAGTCAAGCAAATACGCAGTTTGCAACAAAAAAAGTATCGTGACGAGTTGGGACTATTTGTCGCCGAAGGCGAGAAATGTGTTGCTGAATTGACCAAATCTTTTGAGTTGAAATACCTGGTGGCAGAGGAGGGGTTGCGCCTCAAATCTCACTTGTCAAATATCGATTATCTCGTTGCCACTGCAACCGAGATTGAACAGATGTCGGGTCTGCGCGCTCCGCAAGGAGTAATCGGCGTTTTTCGCAAACCTGCTGAGAGATCGTCTTCTACTATCAGCAATCAGGACGGTCTCATTCTTGCGCTGGACGGCATACAGGATCCCGGCAATATGGGAACCATCATTCGCACGTGCGATTGGTTTGGTGTACACCATATATATTGCTCGCAGGACACAGCCGATTGCTACAATCCCAAAGTAGTCCAAGCCACGATGGGCGCACTTGCCCGCGTCAAGGTTCACTACACAGACTTGCCGTCATGGCTTGCCGACCAATCCTGCCCTATCTACGGCACTCTGCTGGACGGCAAGGATATGTATGCCGAGCCACTGGATAAGAGGGGCATCATCGTCATGGGCAACGAGGGAAACGGCATCTCTGAGGCCGTACGTGCCATCATCAATCGGCCCATTCGGATTCCTTCTTATCCAAAAGACGCTGAGACCTCAGAAAGCCTCAACGTCTCTATCGCTACGGCCATCGTTTTGGCTGAGTTTCGTCGTCCGTAACAAGTAAACGTTTTATTTCTTGGCTCCTCCTGCTACTCCGCCACCTCCACCGAGACGGTTCAACTCGTCCATATCGCCTACTTTGCGTTGCTTGTGTTGCTGGTATTGGCCAAACATCCACGTGATAGATGCCATCACACGTTGGCTGTGCACCTTATTGCGATACCAAGCCTCATATCCGGCATCCAATCCGATTACGGTGGTATTGAAGTGCAAGGAGCGGAGTGCGTCTTGCAAGTTTAGGTTGAAAATCAAGCCCTTTTTCATATACGTCTTGCGGATACCGGCTCCCAGCATATACATCCCTTCTTGGCGGTTATAGCCGGACACTTCCGGAGAATACCAGCTTCCGTCAACCGTAATCAACCAATCCTTGGGCAGATAAGCCGAGAGTGTTCCACTCACATAGCCCGCATGATGACGCATGTCGTACGCCGGAGTTCCGTCTGCCTGCAATTCGTACGAGCGGTTTATCTGGTGATACCATCCACCGTTGATAGTCAGCGCCAGCCATGCGCCTTGCACGGATTTCGTGCTGTCTGCTCCCGTCACAAACTTAGGCACAATCGGCAGTTCCGTCAACGAAATGCTCGCTCCATGCGTGGTACATGTACCGAAATTGATCCACTTGATGGAACCCATACCATTCGGCAGAATAGATATCTTTTGTGAGAACATATCTTGTGTGTGCGAGAAATTGAAAGTCATGTTCAGATATTGCGTACACGAGAATGTGACTTCCACATCATTGTTAAACTCCGGCGTCAGATCCGTATTACCCATTTGGTAGGTATAGGCATCTATGTATTCCCTGAACGGATTGAGCATCCAGTAGTTCGGACGGCGGATACGGCGCGTATAACTCAGTCCCACACTGATAGGTTGTTGCAGTTTGGTAAGCGGGCTGCTGGTATAACCCAGATAAACTGTCGGGAACGGATTGAAATACGACTTGTTGGTTACCGAATCGGCAGTCTTCCAATCACCATGACTGTAGGTATATTCGCCACGCAGACCAAGTTTGGCAGACCAGTGTTCGCCGAACTGTTTGCCGACGGACATGTATGCCGCAGCCACATGTTCCTGATAGCGGAAAGCGACAGGCGTAGTACTGATAACAGATCCGTTTAGACTGGAATCGGTGGACATATTGTTGTCGGTGGACGAGAGCGCGTATTTGACGCCACACTCGATCATGCCGGTTTGCCAGAACTTAGTCTGAAAATCCACTTTACCGCTGTATATATCAGCCACTTGACGACTATTAATATCCAGTCCGAGCGATTGGGCCGGATAGTCCGTTAGCTGGTTGTTGTGTGTTTGATTTCTATAACGGTTATAATCCAGATTGACAGTCAGTTCGCGCTCCAATGCCTCGGAGAACGTGTGCGTATAATTGATGTTTGCCGTGTGCTGCGGAGACTTGGTGTCCGAGCCGGAATGGGTCTTGGTGAATGTAGTATCTGTTCCCACGGACGTATAAGCATAGTTACGATCATCAATTATCGACTGACGAATAGCCATATACGGAACCTGCAGAATAAATCCTAAGGTATTGGTAGAATCGATATACCAATCGTTTCCTACCTTGAGCATATAATACTGGAAGTTCGCGCCATAGCCTGACTTGGAATATGTGGTCAGGTCCGGAGTTGTTCCACTGGCCGGCACAGTACGGCTGGTCTCCAGATCAATATCTTGTTGCCCATACACTTGAGTCAAATTGGCAAAAGTGTATGTCTTCGGACCGCGATAGTTGATATTGAGCGACACATAATCCATCTGCAACCAACGCTGGATTTCGCCGAAATACATTCCTCCATATGCTGCAGACAACATTCCGTTCAGTCCGCGCATCATATTCCTTTTGGTCTTGATATTGATGATTCCACCCTGACCGCTGGCATCATACTTAGCGGAGGGATTGGAGATGATTTCTATCTTCTCGATGGTATTGCCGTCCGTTCCGTCGAGCATAGCCTTGAGTTGCTGGCCGCTCAGGTACGACGGCTTGCCGTCTATCCATACATCAACAGACTTACCGTTGACGGTTATATTGCCGTCCTTATCTATACGCACGCCGGGAGCGCGACGCAGAATATCATTTCCGTTAGAGCCGGCAGCCAAGGGCGATGCGCTCACATTGAGTACCAGTTTGTCCATCTGACGTTCTATCAACGGCTTGGATGCCTTTACCTCCACTTCTTCTAAGTGCTCGGTCTCATCGCGAAGGACAAAATCCGGTCCACCAAAGGCAGTGGTGTAGCCGACATACGAAGCCTGGATGATGTAGTTAGGAACAGCAACATCCACGCTATACTGACCACTCTCGTCAGTGATGGTTCCCGTCAGTAGAGTTGAGTCTTGCGACAAGACCGAGATTGTCACGAAAGGCATAGCATCGCCACGACCATCAGTAACATTTCCCTTGACTGTCTCCGCCTCAAGTGCTGCGGGAACCATCGCCATCAAACAAACAAAGAAGGTATTTAGAAGATGACGCTTCATCTTATTTCTCATTTTTAGTTGTTTCACACTTATTTTCATTCTCGCCCGGCTTCTTGTCTCCATACTTCTGATAGAGATGCACTTCGGCTATGAATGCCGCCAACAATCCGACGCCGATGCCAAATGCTATAATCAACCAGAAATAGATAGTTCCGACACTGCCGACAAAATACTTGAGGAGCCAATTGATCAGAGCTCCGAGACCGATACCGAGCATGATACAAGCGGAACGCAACGTATCTACGTCTATCGCGCCCAGTCTGCGCGGCTGCTTTTTGTTCGGTTTGTCAATGAGCGTTTTTGCAACCTCCGCGTCCACATTGTTCTCGATGATCATGCGGCGCAAATCGCGTTCATGTTTGTCCTTCTGCATTGCATAAGCAATACCCATTACTGATGCTATCACGGGTAAACCGAATATAAGAATTACGGCTACTATTCCCACTAATGAATCAAAGACATCCATAATTGTA
>JAILDU010000081.1 GCA_024689005.1 Paludibacteraceae bacterium | reverse complement strand
GTTCCCATTGGAAAATATTGATGACTTTGCAGTAGTACGTATTCCGTGGTACCTACTTTTGGGCGGAGTGTGTGGATTGGCCAGTCTTTATTTCACGCGCGGAATGAACAAATTGGAACAATGGATGAAGCATAACGTGCGCAGTATAGGTCTAAAAGTATTGATCGGCGGTTTGACGCTAAGCATGCTCATTTTCTTGTTTCCGCCTCTATATGGAGAAGGATATAATGTCATTCGCCAACTTATCAATGGAGACAGTCTCAGCGCATTGGAAAATAGTCCATTCGAACAATTAATGCAACTATCTACAATCAATAGTCAGGTAGTAATAATAGGCTATTTTACCGCAGTAATCCTTCTGAAGATCGTTGCTTCGGTGGCAACCAACGGCGGAGGAGGAGTTGGTGGAATCTTTGCTCCTTCGCTTTTTGTAGGTTCGTTAGTCGGATTCGTGACTGCGCGTGTGTTGAATCTCATTGGAATAAATGTGCCGGAAGCAAATTTTGCGTTGGTTGGCATGGCAGGGTTGATGTCCGGAGTGATGCACGCTCCTTTGACGGGAATTTTCCTAATAGCAGAATTGACAGGAGGTTATCATCTCTTTATGCCTCTGATGATAGTTAGTGTCATTTCGTATTTAACCATTATGTTGTTTGAGCCGCACTCTTTGTACGCAATGCGTTTGGCGCAAAAGGGAGAATTGCTTACTCACAACAAAGATCGTAATGTGTTGACTCTACTGAAAATGGACAATGTGCTGGAGACAGATTTGAAGGTAGTATATCCGGAGATGACACTTGGTGAACTGGTCAAAGTGATTAGCGAAAGCAAGCGAAACATGTTTCCCGTAGTAGATCAAGAAGGGCATTTGCGTGGGATATTGCTGTTGGATGAGGTTCGTAATATAATGTTCCAACCCCGTCTGTATGATCGCTTTACGGTTGATCAACTTATGACTTCACCCCCTGCAATATTACAATTTGACCTGCCGATGGAGAAAGTAATGGAAATATTTGAAGATACCGGAGCGTGGAATCTACCGGTAGTAGATGAGGAAAGGAGATATCTTGGGTTTGTGAGCAAATCAAAGATATTCAATTCCTATCGTCACGTGCTGGTGCATTTTAGCGAAGAATAATCATTAAAAACACAATACAATGAAACGAATTATTACTATTCTAATGGCAGTCGTATTATCACTAATGACCGTGAATGCGAAGCCTAACACCCAAACGGTAGTTGTAACGTGCGAATTACGTTGTCAAGGCTGTTGTGACAAAGTAATGAAGAATATTGCTTTTGAGAAAGGGGTGAAAGATCTTGTATGCGACCTCAAGCAGAAGACTGTAACAATAAAGTATGACGCCAACAAGACAGATGTTCCCACTTTGCTTAAAGCATTTGAAAAAATAGGCAAACCTGCAAAGGTGAAAGAAAAGAGCAATTAGTTCGGGCGGCAAAGAAAAAGAGACACTCATATGAGCGTCTCTTACTTTTGTTGCGGAGGGCGGGATCGAACCACCGACCTTCAGGTTATGAGCCTGACGAGCTACCACTGCTCTACTCCGCGATGCAGCCTCTTCTGACGAAAAAGCGTGCAAAGGTACTGCTTTTTTTTGAATTGACCAAATTTTTTTGCATTTTTATGTATTTTTTTTTAATTGTGCCACCGACGACATACTATTTTAATAATTTTTATTAAAGCCTTGCGTATATGCATTTTTTTTTGTACTTTTGCAGCCGCAAAAGTTCATTGAAAAACAAAAACGAAATTAAAACAATATATTATGAGCAAAGTAACTGTTGTAGGCGCAGGTAACGTAGGAGCTACATGCGCAAACGTGTTGGCCGTAAATGAGGTGGCTAACGAAGTATGTCTGATTGATATCAAAGAGGGTTTTGCCGAGGGCAAAGCTATGGATATCATGCAAACCGCTCAGTTGATGGGCTTTGACACAGTAGTAGAAGGAGTAACCAATGACTACAGCAAGACAGCAGGAAGTGATGTCGTTATCATCACATCCGGTCTGCCACGTAAGCCGGGTATGACTCGTGAAGAGTTGATCGGTGTAAATGCCGGCATTGTTAAGAGTGTTTGTGATCAGGTGCTCAAGTACAGCCCGGACGCAATCCTCGTTGTCGTATCTAACCCGATGGATACTATGGCTTACTTGACTTTGCATGCATTGGGTCTTCCGCGTAACCGCGTGATCGGTATGGGTGGAGCACTCGATAGCGCTCGCTTCAAGTATTTCATGAGCCAAGCATTGAAGTGTAATGCTAACGATGTAGATGGCTTTGTTATCGGCGGACACGGTGATACCACAATGATTCCTTTGACCAGCTACGCAACCTATAAGGGTGTCAATATTAAGGAGTTCTTGAATGACGAGGAGATTGAGAATATAGTTAAGAACACGATGGTTGGCGGTGCTACGTTGACAGGTCTGCTGGGTACCAGCGCTTGGATGGCTCCCGGTGCAGCAGCTGCATCTGTAGCAGAGGCAATCATTAAGGATCAGAAGAAGATGATTCCTTGCTCCGCTTCTCTCGAAGGTGAGTACGGAATGAAAGATATCACCATCGGTGTTCCTTGTATCATCGGAAAGAATGGTATTGAAAAGATATTGGAACTCAAGATCTCCGATGCTGAGATGAGTAAACTGCGCGAGAGCGAAGCTGCAGTGCGCAAGACTACAGCGATCCTTAAGGAGTTGAATGTGCTCTAATTGGTAATTGATAATAGACAATTAATGGATTTATTTGATAAATGCGACCATTTTGAGACTCTCAAGTATGTTCGCAAAATAGGCATCTATCCGTATTTCCACGAATTGGAAAGCCGTCAAGCACCAGTAGTGCAGATGGAGAACCATCGTGTGATCATGCTCGGTAGCAATAACTATCTCGGCTTTACGGAGCACGAGGCAGTTATCAAAGCCGGTCATGAAGCGTTGGATAAATATGGTACAGGAGTGAGCGGTAGCCGTTTTTTGAACGGCACGCTCGACCTGCATCTTCAGTTAGAACGTGAGATCGCAGCATTTACGGGATATGAGGAATGTATGACCGTCTCAACGGGTTTCCAGACAAACCTCGCTATTATCTCTGCCATTGCCGGCAAAGATGATTATATCCTGAATGACCGCGAGAATCATGCTTCCATCTACGATGCGTGCAGATTGAGTTACGCTAAGGTACTTCGTTATCGTCACTCCGATATGGAGGATCTGGAGCGTCAGCTCAAGTCTATCCCGGAGACAGCCGGTAAACTCATTATAACAGATGGTGTTTTCTCCATGCGTGGTGATATATGCAAGTTGCCGGAGATCTGTGCGCTTGCAGAGAAATATCATGCTCGCGTTATGGTGGACGATGCACATGGCTTTGGCGTATTGGGCCCAGGTGGCCGCGGAACAGCAGCTCATTTCGGTCTAACAGATAAAGTGGATATCACCATGCTGACATTCTCCAAATCGTTGGCTTCTATCGGTGGATGTATGCTGACCAGCCATCGTGTAGCAGATTGGTTGCGTCATGTTAGCCGTCCGTTTATCTTCTCGGCATCTATCACTCCGTGTTCAGCAGCAACGGCTCTTGAGGCATTGCATCAATTGATATTGGATCCAGAACGTCCGCAACGACTGATGAATATAGCACATTATTTTCAGCGTCAATTGCTTAGCGCCGGAGTTCGCATCATAGAAGCACCGACACCAATCGTTCCAATCTTTACATACAAGACGCTCGATACGCTCTATTATGGTAAGAAGATGTTCGAGGAAGGTGTATATGTCAATCCAGTTATAGCGCCAGCCTGCGTGGAAGGTGAATGTTTGTTACGTACAACGCTGATGGCTACTCACACAGAGCCGATAATTGATGAGGCCGTGGACATCATCGCGCGCGTTTTAAAAGAAGGAGCCCCTGAATTGTAAATATTTACTTTTTTAGAATGAATACCTTACTAATAACAGGCGGTAGTTCCGGAATAGGAAAAGCAACAGCCTCGCTCTTTGCGGAGCGGGGCTGGTGTGTCTTTGAGTTAAGCCGGCATGGTGTGACTACAGACACAATCACGCATGTTGACTGTGACGTTCGAGACGCAGAAAGTGTGCGCAATGCAGTAACAGAAGTATTACGGCAGATAGACCATCTGGATGTGGTAATCAGCAATGCCGGATTTGGCATATCCGGGTCTATTGAATTTACGGATATCCACGAGGCCGAGCGCCAAATGGATGTGAATTTCATGGGCTCAGTCCGCCTGGTGCAAGCCGTATTGCCGCAATTGCGTAAGCAGCATGGAGGACGTATTATATTCACATCGTCAGTAGCAGCATTATTGGCTGTTCCTTATCAGTCGTTCTATTCTGCAAGTAAGGCTGCTATCAATGCGTTTGCATTGGCTCTAGCCAACGAGGTGCGTAAGTTTGGAATACGTGTGTCAGTAATGATGCCGGGCGATGTGAGTACGGGCTTTACTGACGCGCGAAGCAAATCAAGTGCCGGGCAGGATATCTATAGCGGAGCGGACAAAGCCGTTACTACTATGGAACGAGATGAACGTAATGGTATGTCACCGCAACAGATGGCTCGCTTGTTTTACCATATAGCCACATGCCGTCGTCCGCGTCCACAATATGTCGGCGGATTCAGTTACCGCGTGTTGTGCTTGTTGGATTGTATATTGCCCAAAAGGCTTGTTAATTGGTTAGAGTATAAAGTCTATTCGTAAAATGATAAAGCATATCCGCATAGTATCGCCATCCGGTGTAATGGATCCGCAGCTGATAGACCAAGCAGCTGAGCGATTGCATAGTTGGGGGTTTGAAGTGAGCGAAGGTATTCACACTCGTGACGTGCATGGGCGATTTGCAGGAACAGATGAAGCGCGACTTGCGGATCTGACGGACGCAATCTCAGATTCGAGTATTGACTTGATTCTCTGTTCGCGTGGCGGATATGGTATGCAACGTATCATTGATCGCGTACCTGCTATCACGAAACCGATACTCGGTTTTAGTGATATTACGGCTCTACATCAGTTAGCAGGACTCAATCATCAACCTTCACTACACGGTGTGATGTGCAAGCACATAGCGACTCTGCCTGAAGACGGAGAAGTGCTAAAAGCACTACGAGCCGCGTTAGGTGGCGAGGTTCTCAATTACAGTTTGCCGTCTCATCCACTAAATCGATTAGGAGAAGTGTCGGGTCCAATCATTGGCGGCAATCTCTCTGTTCTCTACGGACTACAAGGTACATCATATGATTTGCTTTCACTAAAAGATATTAAGCCAATCCTCTTCATAGAAGATATAGGAGAGCGTCACTATCATATAGACCGAATGATGCATAACCTGCGAATGAGCGGAGTGCTGCAGCAAATAGGAGGACTGATCGTTGGTCAGTTTACTGATTGTGATGACGATCCGTTGATGCCGGCTCGAACCGTGCAACAAACTATCTATGAGGCCGTTGCAGCATACAATTACCCCGTTGTGTTTGATTTCCCGTGCGGTCATGTAGAGCGTAATTTACCTATATGGTTGCATCATCCGGCAACGCTTTCGGTAACTCATGATCAAACAAGATTGACCATTTCTTCGCCATTGTGATGAGACCCAAAGAAATAATAATATTCTCAGCCATGTTGCTCTTTGTGTTACTGCCAAATATATTGGTGGTGAGCATGGCGGGGGACATTGTTTCGGTCTGTCAACGCACACTTTATATTATCCAATCGTTAGCGCTCTACGGAATAGGTATATTTCTGTTGCACCGGCGTGCTTTCTTATATATGGCATCGCTCGGTTTTGTCTTTTCTGCATTTGAGCTATTTCACTTATTTACACGCGGAAAGACACTAACTGTTCTCTATTTATATACCTGGTTTAAGACTTCGCCGGAAGCCTTGAATGAGTTGTATAGTCCGTATATATGGTATGTTCTTCTGGGCATTGTATTGTGGTTGTTATATTATGTGGTAGCGCACTATTTCATAGAACGAGAATACATAGCGCCCTTGCGTTGGCGGATTCCGCTCGCAGCAGTAATGTCGGTGATATACTTGGCTCTGCCACTACATGTATGTCCGATGAATGTGCTTCATCAGTTTCGTTCTTTAGCATCTATAGCACTGCATGTAGAAAATTCGCAGCCGCAACAACGCGCTTTTTCTTACGGCATAGTACCGCGGATGAGCAAAACACAAGAGACGGTGATAGTGGTTATAGGCGAGACGTCTTATGATCAGTGGCAATCGCTGAATTACACCGATTCTCTATCTATTGTTTTTGACTCGGTATATGCAGAGTGCCCGGTAAGCGGCGTGGCAATGCCGTTGCTACTATCTCGTGCAACGCCTCAAGAACACAAGCCGTTTTTTGTAGAGAAATCCGTTATAAAGGCTTTTGATGAGGCTGATTATTACACGGCCTGGCTGAGTGACTACGGCTATCACGACCATTTTCTAATGCGATTGGCCGATGATTGTCGTTATCTGAGTTATCTGCCCGACAGTCCGGACACTGCATTATTGGTTCCTTATCGCGAGGTGATGAATCAGCCGTCTCAGCGACATATGGTAGTAATGGTAACACAAGGAGGTCATGACAATAGTTCGTTGGCCCAAATACCCTATTTGTTGCATCATCTGACCGACTCGTTGCGTACAGTTCACCAACCTGCGATGTTGGTCTATGTCGGCAGTCCGGTTATACGGATGAAAGGGGATCATTTTGATTTGCACGTGCCAATGATGATGTGGGCCAATCCCAATTACCGCTATCGTCATCGTCATCTAATACGCTCGTTGCAGTCTCAGCGTCAATGGAGAATATCGACGGCAAGTCTTTTTCATTCGTTGCTCTATTGGAGCGGAATAGAGTGTGAGCAACGCAATGATACGTTAGCTATCGGTCACGAGCAATTTGTATCGGCAGATACGATTCGCTATCTCGATGAGAATTTGCAAGTGAAAGTTTTTTCACCTAATCCTTAAGGGCACTTTTCGCGTTTACTACAATCTACGTGAGTAAACAACGAAAACAAAGTTAAGCAACTAATAGAAGAATCCTTAAATAGTTTCTATTTCTTTTGTCCTAATCGGTCTAAGTGGCAGAGCATAAGGCTGCCATCTTCACGTCGTAAGTGCATGCCGTTTCCTTCGCAGAAAGCGAAAGCTTTGCAATCTTTGCAAGGCTCTGTTTGGCGCATCCAACTGCGGTCTCGATAAGGTTTGAATTCCTCTTCCCACACTCGCCAGAAGGAGTCTTTATAGATATTGCCTTGGTAGTACTTGCCACGGATACTTGTGCAAGCCGAAATACTACCATCAATAAGGATAGAAGCCACGCTAATACCGGCGGCACACTGATACAAGTAGTCACGAACACGGCCTTCGTAGTCGCCGAGATAACCTTCGCACGAATAGCTGACATGTCTGCCAGCCTCTCGTTCGGCAACAATGAAATCCATCAGTTGGCGGAATTGTTCATCGTTGAGCAGCAACTCAGGATTGTCGGCGGCTCTGCCCATCGGGTCTATACCGAACAGGCGCCAATTGCGTACGCCCATTTCCCAGAGGAGGTCGCGAATAGCAGGCAGATGGTCGATAGTGCGCTGATTGACGCACGTAACGACATCCCATGTCAGCCCTTTCTCTGCTGCGCAGAGGCGAATAGCCCGGCAAGCGCCCTCGAAAGCGAGTGGGTGTTGACGCATCCAAATATGGTCTTGCTCCAGGCCATCCAAAGAGACAGTCATAGAGCGCAGTCCGGCATTGCGTAATTCGCGGAAACGTTTTTCGGTCAGGGCTAATCCATTAGTGACCATGCCCCACGGGTAGCCGCGTTGTTTCAAAGCCTCTCCGACTTCAGCCAGGTCTTTTCGCATCAGAGGTTCGCCACCAGAGATGATGATCATAAGTTGGTGAGGATCGACGTGCGGCGTCACCTCGCTATCAATGACGTGTAGGAAATCTGCAGCGGGCATGTCCGGCGTTGTTACGGAAGAGACGCAATCGCTACCACAATGCAGGCAATGCACATTGCAGCGCAACGTGCTTTCCCAGAAAAGTTGATGCAACGGATGGAGCGTCTTCAAGTTCTGACGACGCCAATGCTCCAACCACAAAGCCAATTTCAGTCTCAGTCGCATATGCTTATTTAGTCGGTTCTGCCGGAGGATTAGGAACTCCGTATTTGAGCATGATACGTCCCTCCGGCTGAGGCCGCGGTTTTCTTGCGGTATCCGGTTTCTCCGATTCGATATTGGTCGGCACACCATACATGCAGATCAACTCCGGTTCGCGTGCTTCCTTCTGAGTGGGAGCGGGCGTTTCCGACTTAGCAGCGTTCTTTTGGCTATGGCATCCGGCCAGGGCCAAGCTTGCAACACCTAAGAATAGGTTGAGATAAGTTAAAAATCTTTTCATAGCAAATTCATTCTTCCGTCAACAACAGCTCGTATAGTATCTTGGCTTTTGACGGCGTTCATATACAAATCGCGAATAAGTATATCACTATTCCAACGCTCTGTGTAGCGTCTGAGTGCGTCCATGTGGTCCGTTCCTCCGGCCAAATAATCGCTGGTAGCGATGGTGTAAGTGGCGTCAGCGCGGACGGGTTTTCCGCCGATGGTCACATTCGCCGGGCGTCCGTCCACCGCGGTCATTCGTAGTCCGGCAACTCCCTGTGCGCCATATGTGGCAAACGATTGGCACAAGTCCAATATGTCTTTTCCCGTGAGTGTCAGTACGACGAGTCGGTTGTCGTAGGGCATCAATTCGAAGACGTTCTGTTTGGTAACAGGTCCTTTCTGCCATTCGCGCATACTTCCCATATTGACGACAGCCATGTCCACCATGTGCGGGCATGCTTTTTGGGCTGCATTCCAAAGAGCGTCAGTTGCCCAATTGAGCATTGGGCACTCGGGCGCTCCGACCCACATTCGTTCCGGCGCGTAGCCGAGTTGCACACTCATCTCCCGTTCCAATTCTTTCTTAAGAGGAGCCAGCGATTGGATGTATGCGCTGTCTTGCAACTCGTCTGCGGCAGCATTGACGGCGATTGCTTCTGTCGTGCATTCGGCCACTTGGATAGGTCGATGGCAGCCAAGTAGGCAAACCGTTGCCACGATAAGAAGAATCAGTTGACGCATAGTGTGATTAGTTTTTCGCCGCAAAGGTAGTACTTTTTTTTCATATACGCAAATGTTTTTCATCTTTTGCGCCAAAAGCGTTCTCTCTTTTGTTCCGATATTGGTGGCAAATTGATTCGGTATGGGTTCGAAAATGGCCAACGAATAAACAACTAACAACTAACAAACCACTAACGTCGAGTTTTTGAACACAGCGTTCGAAAGCGGTTCGGCAACGGGCTCGCGCTCAGTTATAAAAATGACAGTGCAAATATTACTTGAATAAATCCGGGAAGTTCGTCCAGATTGATTTGTTGGTGGCATAGTTGGTGTAGTGCTGCTCATCATTATACAGCCACAGACCTTCCTGCTGAATCACAATACCGCCGACATAAATATAGCGTTTTTGCTTATTGGCATTGAGACTTGCTATTTTGGCAGCAAGTGCTTCCGCTTTGTCTTTTACCTCCGATTCGTTCGCCGTGAAGCCACCTTTCGTGTCGAAGATTCCGAGTTTGTCTTGTCCTCGGAACTTGATAATCCAATCGGGATAGAAAATACGCACTTTATTGGTAGAATGATCCGTATAGCGAATACCTAATGCGTCTTTTCCAGTTCCATTCTTAAACCACCATTCGATGCTCGTCGGATTGTTTTCGAGGAACTGAATAAACTTCACCTCATTCTCCCGTCCGGCATAGTTTTCCAACAAGCGGAATGGCTTTACGATGCTTAATGCTGCCGGCTGGAATTCCTTCATATCCTCGGTATAAGCATATTGCGCTTTGATGGTGAATACTTCCGCTTCTTGCTCGGCAAGGCGCTCCATCTTGCGTTTTATCGCTTCGTCGCGCTGTGGGATATATTCCCGCAAGGCTTGCGCAATCACACGTTTGAAGACACTATTTTCCTTGCGGTCTGTATCTTTGAGGAACACCTTGTATTGGCTGATATAGGAATAACTCGGCAAGGCGATGGAGAACCACTGCCGCAAAGCCTCTTTGAGAGGCGCCCATGAACGGGCGATGTTACCTAATTTTGTATCATCTTCCGTCTGTTCCTGCAAAATCTCGTAGCAGCGATAACTGAAGAGTTTCTCTACATCGTTATTCGAGACTTCGACCATCACATCGCGTCCGTATTCATTGTTGACATCCTCATCGTAATTACGGAAATGCGCGTCCGCCATGACACTTCGCTCGTATCGCTCATCTGGGTCTATACCTTTCGATTTGAGCATCAGACGTTGCTCGTCAAGAGATGTGATTTTCTCTTCGGAGGAGCCGAAATAGCGGTTGAACGTACTGATAAACGAAGATTGAAAATCACTCGCACGTCCCACATCGCCGTAGTCTCCACGCGATTGAAAGTCGGACTTGAGAATAGGATCCACTACTAAATCCTGATCGCGTACACCGGCTACTCCGGCTGTCATTTGCGCTACTTGACGGATGATTGCCTGCATCGCAGCTTCTTTCTGCTCTTGGTGTTCCTCAGCGGCAAACAACGATGGCACTACGGCTTCAACGGTCTGCTGTAAGTTTTGTTTCTCTGCTTCTATCCGTTCTACACGCTTGTGATAATCGTGCTCGGTATCGCGGATCTCCTGTATCTTTTGCGCGGTCTCTTGTGCTTTTTGAATGACCTGCGGCATCACTTGCGTCACTTGTTTGGACACCTCATTGGGGTTTGCCGAGGGAATGGTGTTAAACAGCGTGCGCGCTACCTCTGTTCCAAAGTGTTCCAAAGCAGCGGAAGTCTGCTGCTCTACGCTCAGTTTGGAAATAGCTGTTTTGGGTCTGTTCTCTGTACTGTCTTTGGGGTTTTGCACCTCATTACGGCGGTAGTTGGTATAGAGATAACCTGTTTTGAGAGCCGGATGTCCGCTCAAGTCTGCTCCCGGAACCGCCATGCGGAGAATACGTCCGAGTGTCTGCGTGCGGAAGGTATCGGACTTGACTTCGCGGTACAT
>JAILDU010000061.1 GCA_024689005.1 Paludibacteraceae bacterium | reverse complement strand
TGGAGGCACCAACCGTGGTATGGGTGAGACGCAGATAGAAGCCGACAAACGGGTCATCGGGCAACGTATAGCATTGTTGCGCGAAGAACTGAAGAAAATAGACAAGCAGATGGCTACGCAACGGCAGAACCGAGGCAAGATGGTTCGCGTGGCTCTCGTGGGATATACTAACGTGGGCAAATCCACCCTCATGAATCTGCTGAGCAAATCCGATGTGTTCGCCGAGAACAAACTGTTCGCTACGCTCGATACCACCGTGCGCAAGGTGACACTCAACAACTTGCCTTTTCTCCTCTCCGACACCGTCGGATTTATACGCAAACTGCCACATCACCTGGTTGAGTCCTTCAAGTCAACTCTCGACGAAGTACGTGAGGCCGACTTGCTCGTACATGTAGTGGATATCAGCCACCCTAATTTCGAAGAACAATATGACGTGGTCGAACAGACCATCAACGAGATAACTATTCACAAGCCCACTCCGCAAGAGATCAAGGCAAAAGAAGACCACCATCCTTGGCAACGCGCTTCATCCGTCGAGCAGAGTTCGGCAGGAGAGTCCATTCCCCGCATAGTCGTCTTCAACAAGATTGACAATTTCTCGTACACACCCAAGGAAGAAGATGACCTCACTCCCGTGCGGCGCGAGAACCTGTCGCTCGACGACCTTCGCAAGACATGGATGGCCCGGCTCGGCGAAGATTGCATCTTCATCTCCGCACGAGACAAACAGAATATAGAATCGCTGCGCTCGCTGCTGTACGACCGTATCAAAGCCATTCACGTGCAGCGATACCCATATAACGATTTTCTCTTCCAGAACTACGAGGAGAATGACGACAACAATTGACAACTCAAATATCACAATATTATGCGTACGATCGAAGAACAAGGACATGTGTTTGAAGAATGGCTGACTCCCGAGCAAATAGCTGCGGATGTTCAGCAAGTAGCAAACAGCATCAATGCCGACTACAAGGACAAGGAACCTCTCTTTGTCGTTGTGCTCAACGGGGCCTTTATCTTTGCGGCTGACTTGCTTAAGAAAGTGAACGTGCACTGCGAGGTCACCTTCATCCGCGTCAGCTCCTATTGGGGAATGGCATCCACAGGCAAGTTGGAATTTCTCGTACCTCTCCAGCAGAGCGTACGCGGACGAGATGTCATCATCGTCGAAGACATAGTGGACAGCGGACTCACCATCCACCAGCTCAAAGCACATATGCGTGCTGAACAGGCCGCTTCGGTCACCACTGCCGCTATGTTCTTCAAACCCGAAAAACTGGAGTTCAAGGACGCACAACCCGACTATATCGGACGACGTATCACCAGCGAGTTTATCATCGGATACGGACTCGACCTCGATGGGTTTGCACGCAACTTGGATGCCGTTTACAAAGTAAAGCAATAACTGTTTAACCAATATAACTTTTACCAAAATGAATGATGAATTGAAACAAGTAATGGCGGCCGCCGAGGTATGGACCAAGGAGCCGTTTGACGCCGAAACACGAGCTCAAGTCAAGGCTATGATGGAGGCGGACGATAAGAACGAACTGATTGATGCCTTCTATCGTACTCTCGAATTCGGTACAGGCGGACTCCGAGGAATCATGGGACCGGGCACCAACCGAATGAACAAATACATAGTCGCTATGGCCACCCAAGGCTATGCCAACTATATGCTCAAGGTACAACGCGAAGGCGGTTTCTGTAACGTGCAGAACGGACGCGTGGCTGTAGTTGTGGGACACGATTGCCGCAACAACGGACGACTCTTCGCTGAGACCGTAGCCAATATCTTCTCCGCTAATGGTATCAAGGTCTATCTCTTCGAGTCACTGCGCCCCACTCCTGAAGTATCGTTCGCTATCCGTCACCTCAAATGCCAAGGCGGCGTCAACGTTACCGCCAGCCACAATCCGAAAGAGTACAACGGATACAAAGCCTATTGGGAGGATGGCTCACAAGTACTACAACCGCACGACCAAGGTATCATTGACGAAGTCAACAAGGTAACGCTCGCCGATGTCAAGTGGGAAGCCAACAACGACCTCATCGAAATCATCGGAGGCGAGATGGACTACGATTATATGATGGCAGTCAAATCCGTTATGATTGACCAAGACTCCATTCTCCGACAGAAAGACCTCAATATCGTCTATACTCCAATGCACGGAGCCGGACGACAGATCGTGCCGATGTGCCTGCGCAGCTGGGGATTCCAGAATATTCATGTTGTGCCCGAACAAATGGTCATCGACGGCAATTTCCCCACCGTAGTCAGCCCTAATCCAGAGAACGCAGAGGCCATGACTCTCGGCATGAAACTCGGTACTAAACTCGGAGCAGACCTCGTTATCGCTTCCGACCCGGACGCAGATCGTATCGCTATCGTCTGCCGTAACGACAAGGGCGAATGGGTTATCATCAATGGTAACCAGACCAATATCATGTACCACTACTACATCATCAACAACATGAAGCGACTCGGCAAGATGCGCGACGACATGTATATCGTCAAGACCATCGTTACCTCCGAACTCATTCGCAAGATTGCTGATGCACAGGGTGTTACTCTCACCGACGAATACACCGGATTCAAGTGGATCGCCAATCGTATCCGTATGTGGGAAGGCAAACGTAAATATATCGGTGGTGGTGAGGAGTCCTTCGGATTCCTGCCGTACGACGCTGTGCGAGACAAATGTTCGCCTTCGGCCATCTGCCTCATTTGTGAAATCGCTGCGTACGCTAAGGATAACGGCATGACGCTCTACGACTATCTGCTTAAGATATACGAGGACTACGGATTCCAGCGCGAGACCACTATCAACGTCGTTCGTCCGGGCAAAACTGGCGCAGAGGAAATCCAACAGATGATGAAGAATTACCGCGAGAAAGCACCTAAGGAGATAGCAGGTGAGAAAGTGGTGAAGATCAAGGACTTCAAGCTCCTCAAACAACAGGAACTCAAGGACGGCAAATGGGTAGAAAGCCCCATCGAGATGCCTCTGAACGCCACTTCCAATGTGCTCCAATACTTCACCGAAGGTGGACTCAAAGTGTCTGTTCGTCCGTCCGGTACCGAACCGAAAATCAAGTTCTACTTCGAGATTCCCGTTCCGTCCGGCAAACCTTTCACCGGAGCAGACTACGAGCGTTGCACGGCCGAAGCAGAAGCACGCGTTCCGGCTATCAAGGCTTCACTCGGATTATAATACCAACTTTGGTTGGATTCGCTACTGCAATCAACGAAGCAACGATGATACACAAAGCACGAACCGCCACGGCTCGTGCTTTGTGCTCCTCTTGGAATTCATGTACAATTTACTTTTGAACACTCATTTTTCTTCGAACGATATGTTCGAAAATTGAGCGTTAGTGGTTCGTTGGTTGTTCGTTGTATGTCAGTTGATTATTATCGAGACAATTACTCACTATCATGCCAACCATTACCACCCTTTCTGCGAACAACTATTAACCGTCCTGCCATCACCTAAATGCCCATAATTGACACAATTAGAATGCAAAACTGAATTTTTTTGAGTCAAAATTTGGTCAATTCAAAAAAAAACAGTCATTTTGCAGGCTTTTTCGCGTAAAGAGCACTATTAAAAAAATTATTAATTACTTATTTTATTAACTGATTTATGGTAAATCATTACGAAACCGCTTTCGTTCTGACTCCCGTTTTGTCTGAGCCACAGGCAAAGGAAGCGGTTGAAAAATTCGAGAATCTTCTCACCCAGAATGGCGGTTCCATCCTGAACTGTGAGGAGTGGGGTCTCAAGCAACTCGCTTACCCTATCCAAGGTAAAAATTCGGGCTTCTATGTTATCCTGCAATTCGATGCTGAGCCCGCTATTATCGCTACCCTCGAGACCGAGTTCCGTCGTGACGAGCGCATCATCCGCTTCCTGACGACACGTCTTGACAAGTACGCATTCGAGTACGCACAGAAGCGTCGTAACAATTTCAAAAAAGAGGAGGCTTAATCATGGCACAGCATGACGACATCCGCTACCTGACTCCGCAAACTACGGACCAGAAGAAGAAAAAG
Source organism: Paludibacteraceae bacterium (assembly GCA_024689005.1). Taxonomy (GTDB): domain Bacteria; phylum Bacteroidota; class Bacteroidia; order Bacteroidales; family Paludibacteraceae; genus Colicola. The sequence goes on along the minus strand of JAILDU010000061.1, from coordinate 37,020 downwards.
TACTGCCGCTTCAAAAAATCCGGCATCAAGTACATCGATTACAAAGATCCTGAGTTCCTCAAGAAGTTCCTCAACGAGCAAGGCAAGATCCTGCCGCGCCGTATCACCGGTACTTCCCTCAAGTTCCAACGCAAAGTTGCTCAGGCTGTTAAGAAAGCACGCCACTTGGCTCTGCTGCCTTACGTAACTGATATGATGAAGTAATTAACCCACTAAACAGAAAGGAAAGAAAATGGAAGTAATTCTCATTCAAGACCTGGCTAACCTGGGTTTCAAAAACGACATCGTTAAAGTAAAAGACGGTTACGGACGCAACTACCTGCTCCCGCAGAAGATTGCTGTTATCGCTAACGAAAGCAACCGCAAACAATTGGCAGAGAACCTCAAGCAACAAGCTCACAAGGCTGCTAAATTGCTCACTGATGCACAAGCTCTCGAGGCTAAGCTCCAAGAGACCATCATCGATCTCAAGGTGAAGGCTAACGAGGATGGCAAAATCTTCGGTACCGTTACCACCGCTGCTATCTCTGACGCTCTCGCTGCTAAAGAGATCAACATCGACAAGAAGGTTATCACTATCGCTGAGCCGATTAAGCAACTCGGTGAGTACACCGCTATCGCTCGACTCCACCGCGAGGTGAAAGCAGAAATCAAGCTAAACGTTGTAGCTGAGTAATTATTGTAAATTGTAAATTGTAAAGACTTATGAAAGCTGGAATTCATCCTGATAACTACCGCGTTGTAGTTTTCAAAGATATGTCTGACGGTACTCAGTTCTTCAGCCGCTCTACTGCTGCTACCAAGGACACTATTGAGATCGATGGCGTTCAGTATCCGCTGATCAAACTCGAAATCTCCAATACGAGTCACCCGTTCTATACCGGTAAATCCAAACTTGTGGATACCGCTGGTCGTGTGGACAAATTTATGTCTCGCTACGGCAACCGCAACCGCAAGTAATCTACCTTATACAACACGGGCGGGCAATTTTGTCCGCCCGTATTGTTTTTATTCAATTTCTATCACCGCAAATATCTTAACGTCGCATAGCGACCATCTATCATGCAAAACAACTTATGGCGCGCCCTCGGACGCAATTTCATCATCTCACTTATCCTCTTTGGAGCTCTTCTCGGCATCCTCTGGCTCGCTGAATGGCTCCTCAGTTCTCAGTTGTCAATTGCCAATTTGCAATTACTCAAGTGGCACGACCCTGCCTGGGTGGTCGGCATTCCCGCTTCCATCATAGGCGTCGCATATATTCTCACCGTTCGCGACCCGCAGAACTACACCGGATTTTATGCCGGCATTCTCATGTCTGCTCTGCTGGGTATTCAGTTTATTCTACAGGGCAGTTACGACAGCACTTTCCTCTTCTTTTGCGTCTTCATCCCCTTCCAGATGATGTCTATCTACAAGTGGAGCCGCAACAAGGAGAATGGAGATGCCGGCTTCGAACCTAAGTTCCTCGACTTCCCGCGCTTCTGGATGTCGCTCGCTATCTGCCTGTCTATCACCGCAGGAGACTACCTCCTCCAGACCTTTGCTTTCCAGCACAACGGACTTTGCGACAATCTGTTCGTCAAACTCTTCAACGGACTCATGATTGCCTCGTCCTTCCTGGCAAACTACTGGCTTATCTATCGCAAGAACGATGCTTGGCTATACTGGTTCATCTATAGCATTTCCGGCATCGGATTGTTCATCATATTGGGCAACGCCTTCTCCATCGTATTGTTCTCCTTCTTCCTCGTCATCAACTCGATGGCAGGAATCGCTTGGATCAAAAGCACCAAACAGGAGAATATGGGATGGCTTCAAAGAAAATGAGGCTTGCGAACTGAGAGCAACTAACTACCCGACTCTATTTTATCGAAATATCAGAATATGTTTAAGAGAAGAAGTGATACTGTTTTACACGTCGCCGAACCGGCACAACTGATGGACTTCCTCATCGCTAAGATGGGAGGCATGGCACGCTCCTCCGTCAAGCAACTACTTGGCCAACGACGTGTCAAGGTCGGCAAAGCCGTCCAGACTCGTCACGATTTTGCCCTTCAACCGGGCGATACCGTCACCGTTCTTTCCGGACGAGGCAATGTCGAACTGAAGCACCCCAAACTGCGACTCGTTTACGAGGACGACGACCTCATAGTTGTCGAAAAGAAACCAGGCCTGCTCACTGTTCCTTCCACGCCCGGCAGTAGTGAGACTACCGTCTTGTCTATCTTACGCGCGTACGTTAAGAAACAGAACGCGCGCGCAGGTATATACGTTGTACATCGTCTGGACCGCGAGACATCCGGCTTGCTCGTCTTCGCCCGGTCCGAAGAACTGCAACATTATATGCGAACCTATTGGCGCGACCTCGTCACCGAACGTACATATATAGCACTCGTCGAGGGAACTCTCAATCCGAGCGAAGGCAAAATTACCACATGGCTCACAGAGGACAAACGCAATGCCATTGTCTATTCTTCCCCTGTAGATGACGGAGGAGATATCGCTATTACTAATTATAAAGTACTGAAATCCTCACACGGCCCTTCTTCTCAAGAGAGGGAACACTCTCCCTTGAAGGGAGAGATGGAGAGAGGTTATTCACTCGTCGAACTTCACCTCGAGACCGGACGTACCAACCAGATTCGTGTGCACATGGCGTCCAAAGGCTGTCCGGTTGTGGGCGACCGCAAATACGGACATGGTAACGAGTTCTCGCCTATCGACCGCCTCTGTCTGCACGCTAAGGTGCTTGAGTTCATTCACCCCGTCACCGAGCAGCGCGTCCGCTTCGAATCACCTGTTCCTAAGGAGTTTATGAAACCGCTCTGCTAACATACAAAAACGGCTGCATCTCTGCAGCCGTTTACTTTTCTCCTGCCTCATCTGCTTGTTTTCTTCCCTTCTTTATCGTATATAGAGGATGTGGCGGGTAAGAAGAGTGGCACCCCAGGACAGGCCAATGACACAAACCGGAATCCACCCCCAAAGACGATCCAACGCGAAGAAATCTACCCACACATTTGTCAGCCACCCCTGCCATATAGCTAAACTTGCATAGAGTGCAACAATGCCAACTCCGACCATCGTCGATACTATGCAGCGCAGCGTAAAGAAATTGCGGGAGATGATATATATCCAGAATGGCAAAATCATAAACAAGACTGTGGGCATCCAATAGGACGCAATGCCCGACATCAGCCCCAGCCAAAAACATGCCTCTTCACTGGCTCTGTGCAGATGGATTCGACTAACCAGCATCTCCGGAACCTGCAACAAGGCTGCTACCATATATCCCCATAGATAATTAGCCGGAACGCCATTGTCCGATGCAAAGACAGGCACGATCGAACCGCCTATGCCGACAGCCCAATAGACCATCGGCAAGACGTTTCTCCATATAGTAGCTTCTCGTCTATTCACTACTCTACTCGCTTTTATTCGATAAATCCTTTGCGGCGAAGCAGATACTCGGGATTTGCCTCTTTGCCGCGGAACTCCAGGTATAAGTCGTGTGCGTCACGCGTACCACCCTGCTCCAGCAGGTGACGGAAACGCTTGGCTGTTTCTGCCTCAAACAGATCACCTGTCTCTTTGAATGCAGCAAAAGCGTCTGCGTCCAGCACAGCTGCCCATGTGTAGCTATAGTAGCCTGCCTCATATCCGGTAGTGAAGATATGGTTGTAGAATGTCGGACGATAACGAACAATGATCTGCGGTATCATGCCCATCTTGTCCAAACTCTGCTTCTCAAAGGCATTCACATCCAGACCTTCTGCCGTTGTCAACTCATGGAAATCCATATCAAGTATAGACGCCGACAGCAACTCTGTAGTTACAAATCCCTGGTTGAACTTACCGGCTGCGTTGATTTTCGCAATCAAACTATCCGGTATCACTTCTCCTGTCTGATAGTGGAAGGCATAAGTCTTCATCACTTCCGGCTCATAGCAATAGTTCTCCATAAACTGGCTTGGCAGCTCCACGAAGTCACGCGGCGTGTTCGTTCCGCTCAGACTCTTATAATGAGCCTTGCTCAGCAGTCCGTGGAGTGCGTGACCAAACTCATGGAACAATGTCTCTACGTCATCCATCGACAGCAACGAAGGATTGCCGGCGGTCGGCTTGTTGAAGTTGCCCACATTGATAATCACAGGACGATGATCCACACCATCTGCATCTATGTATTGCGGCACTATATTGTTCATCCATGCACCCGGACGCTTGCCGGCACGAGGGAAATAGTCGGTCATCAGTACGCCCACATACGTCCCGTCTGCTTCTGTCACCTTGAATACCTCTACCTCCGGATTGTACACCGGCACGCTCTCCAGTTTCTCGAACTTGATTCCGTAGAGTTTCTCTGCCACACCAAACGCACCTTTGCGCACGTTGTTCAGTTCGAAATAGGGTTTGAGTTCTTCCTCGTCCAACGCATATTGAGCCTTGCGCAATTTCTCTGCATAATACCACCAGTCCCATGGTTGCAGTTTCTCGCCCGGCATATCTTGGCTCAACAACTCCTGCAGGGCTGAAGCCTCGCGCTTGGCAGCCTCTAACGAGGGAGTCCAGACTGATGTCAAGAAAGCGTCCACCGTCTGATGATTCTTCGCCATACAATCTGACAGGATATAGTCTGCTGCGTTCTGGTAGCCGAAGAGTTGGGCTTTCTCGATACGCAGTTCCATCTCACGAATGATCACTTTCTTATTATCGTTGTCATTGTCGTGGTTTCCGCGCGTCGTATAAGCCATCAGCAGTTCCTTGCGCAACTCACGGTTCTCGCAGTATTGCAGAACAGGAGTGAAGGATGTGCGCTTCGGGGTGAATAACCACTCACCCGGATGGCCGGCAGCCTCAGCTTCTTCTGCTGCAGCAGCCTTCGCACTCTCAGGCAGTCCTTTCAGTTCTGCTTCGTCCTTGACAAAATATTGATACGCATTGGTCTCAGCCACTACGTTGTTGCTGAATTGCAGCGACAATAGTCCCAATTCCTGATTGATGGCCTTGAGTCGCTCTTTCTTATCGTCCGGCAGGTTGGCGCCGTTGTCGGCAAACGACTTGTATGTCTCCGTCACAAGACGCATTTGCTCTTGATTCAGTCCCAATTGGTCACGTTGGTCATAGACAAACTTGACACGTTGGAATAGTTTGTCATTGAGGATGATTCCGTCATTGAGTTCGCTCAACATCGGGCTCACTTTCTCGGCAATGTCGTTCATCTCGTCATTACCGTCAGCCTCCAGTACGTTGAAGAACACGCCACTTACGCGCTCCAGGGTCATTCCGGCACGATCCAGTGCCACAATAGTGTTCTCGAACGTCGGCTCTGCTTCGTTCTCCACAATAGATTCAATCTCTGCCTTCTGCTCGGCTATGGCCGTTTCAAAAGCAGGAAGATAGTCCTCCATTTCCACTTTGTCAAAGGCCGGAATGCCGTACGCATTCTTCGGCTCCGTCAGTAACGGATTAGTCTGATTGCATGCAAGTAGTGTCATTGCAACTGCGGTTAAGATAAATGATTTTTTCATATTATTGTTGTTTTTTTGTAACCCGGAGAGCATACCACTGGTATAGCAAGGGTACGTTTAACTGCTACTTGATTCGCACATTTTTCTCCATCGACTTCTTTATGCGCTCACGTAGTTCGCGTGACTGGTTGTCCACTTTCTGGTACCAGTGAGGCTTGAAGTCCTGAGCAAACTTGCACTTGGCGAGTTTGATTTTCAGGTCATCCATATTACCACTGACATTCACTCCCAGATAAATAGGACTCAGCACATTGATATCGTAGTCAAATGTCATGTCTGTGTTATGTCGGCCGCCCATCGCTACCATGTAGTTGTCCATCTGCACGCAGAGCGGATAGATGTCTATCTCGTTCTTGTAGATGGTCATCTCGGCATTGATAGAGTCTATCTTGTTCTCAGTCTTCTTGTTGAACAGCAACAGTTTGCTGATTGTAGAGAAGGTCTCTCCGTCCAATACTACCAGGTCCTTACCCGTGAGCGAAGCTGCTCCGCGCAGCGTACTCATCTTCGGTTTGTATTGACTATTCAGGTACGTCTCTGCTGCCAAGTGGAACTCCGCCGCTCCTTTGAAACTGCTCAGCATCGGAACCATCTCCTCTAGGTTAGGGATCATCGTCAGTAGCTCGTCTATATCCACATCTATCATGTGGTAATCCATACCGAGATAGATATGATTGCGTCGAGGGGTACGATACATGGCTGTCAACTGCAGTTTGGCTGCGCGGCAAACAAAACCCATTTCGTCCAAGATCAGTGTTCCATCGTTGATATAGAGTCCGCCCTTCAGGTCTTTGGCCACCTGATTGAACACCTCCACCTCGCGCATATGCGTCTTGATAGCCAGATTCACGTCCGTCGGTACCAGAAACGGATCACTTTCACTCTTTTCGGACGATTGTTCGGTTGCAGTAGCCTCTTCAGGTTTAGCCTCTTCCTCGCTACCGCTGTCTGCGCTGAACCATGCCATGAGTTGGTTGGCGTCACAGTGATCGCTCACTATGTCCAATTGGCCCTCCAATACGGCTTTTTCGCGAAGCCATTTGCCTATGTTACGCACGTTTCCTTTGATATTTAGATCCGAACGACCCAATTCGATACGCGAGTTGGCAATGTTCATCTCGCGGTTGGAATAACTGAAGTCAATAGAAGGAATCACCACCGGTTCCGGCAACATATTCGGCATCGACAGTTTGCCGTTCGCGAGATTAATCTTCAGTCTCGGATTCCATTTAAGCAATGCGTTTTCTCCCTTGCTATTATACCACGCTTTCGCCGAGAGACCTATCTTCTGGGTCTGTGCCTGCAGTTCATTACCCATCTTGGCGTTGAGACCGGCGGCGAGTATATCAGCTTCCAAACGCGGAGTAGTCTTCTTTTTGGTATCGTACTCTGCGTACGCACTTAGGTCCGGTGCCTTGATATCAGCTACTATGGTATCCATCGTCACATGCACATTGTCACGGGTCTGCAATCCCACTGCTGCATACAACACAGGATCCTTGCTCAGCACATTACCGGCCTCCAGTTGTACATCTGACTTACCCAGATCTGCCTTCAATGGCATCGCCATTTCGAAATCCACTTTGTCGGTTGTCAAGTCTATACGAACCCACGTCAACTTGCGATGCGATGGCTTGGGGTTAGGCAACTGCAATACGGCATGTGTTTGTGGCAGGTTCGCCACCATCGAGTCCATCGCGTAGTGGATATTCGTCAGATCAAGATCGGCACGTATCTTACCTTTCTCCAATTGCATTTTCGTGAGACTGCTCAGGCGAATCTTAATCGCTGCATCTCCCTTAGCGCGACCATCGAGCGTCATCTCCTTGGGCAAGAAATAAGCAAAGTCCGGCAGGTTTGCATCCAACGACACCTTCAGGTTAAGCAGCATATCTTGCAGCAGGTCGTCTATCTGTCCCTTAGCACTCAGTTGGCTCTGTTTCGTTTTGGCCGACAGTCGGTTGATAGTCACCCCGGATGTCTCTCCTTCATTCAGGTTAAGCATCGCATCTGCGTCCAATTGTATATCACGAAGAGTGTAAGGTAGCGGCTTGTACTTGCCTTCGCCGTTTATTAGTGACAAATGTGCATTCACCAGAGGCAATTCTTTCTCTCGCACATAGCCCTTCGCCGTTGCGCCCAATTGTACTCTACCGTCCACATCCAGGTCTTTCAACATCGATGCGAAACGCGGCGGCACTAAAGCCAGCAGCGACTTAATCTGCCAGCGATCTTCGGTCTCCAGCGACATATCCACTCCGATAGACTCTTGTATATCTGCTGTACCGCTTAGACGCAAAGCGAACTCGTTGACAGCCAGTCGAGCCTTGTCAAACGCAAAATGCATCTTGTCGAGATCGACTGCCATCGGAGCATCCAACTGTATGTGCAGACTATCGGCATAGACATCCCCTTTGAGTGCCGCACACACATCGCGGGCATCCAGCACCACAACCATATCATCCCAATCCTTCGCCTCAGCACGCACTTCCGTCCGGCCGAGTGAAGCCGAGATTGTGTCCTTTGCGTCCACAAAGGTGATAGCCTCAGCCTTCAGACGCAATCCGTCTACGCGCAACTGATCAAAAGGAAGCGAGAATGCAGTGGTGTCTTCCTCTTGCTCCACCGTATCAGGCGAAGTGACAAATGCACCGTCCAGGTTAGTCGTCCCGTCCGAAGCTATATAGAAGCACACTGACGCACCGTCCAATATGGCCTCGTGCACATGCAGGTTCTTCCTGCTCAAGAACTCCACCACATCCACTGTGGCTGTCAAGTGCTTGGCTGCCACTACCGTATCGTTGGGGGATCCTGCTTTCGGATTGATAATCAACAATCCGTCCGCACGTAGACCGAACCGAGGGAAGGTCGAGAAGAAAGTCAGGTCCACTTCACCGATCTCATGCTCACATGTGATGAACTTGTCCGCCGCCTCGCGGGCAATAGGTGTCAGACGCTCCGGCGTAAACACAACGTAGCACGCAATAGTAACAACTACTACCACCAGCAATACGATGCTCAGCAGCGTCCAACCGATTATCTTAAGTGCTTTCATGTTGCTCTATGTTGTTTAGTTGGCAGCTTCCACCACCTTGTTAAAACATGTGCGACGATCCTTGTTGTCTTTCTCGTAGTACTCCAGACGATCATCGGTCAGCATAGCTACTATGTACTCCTTCGGAATCTCCGCGCCCCCATTGTCCATTAGGTGTATCTCTTCCAAATCGCCCTTCACTTCCAGTTTGTATTTAAACCAACCGTTTCCGGGCAGCACAATGCTATCCAGCGTATATAAACTGTCGTTCTGCCAGATGGTATCCACTTGATAACGATAGAGATCCGACTCCAGCACATCTTCATCTGCATTCCACTCGCGTCCGTACAAATACGGGGTCTCGTCACTCTTCTCATCCGTAAAGCGCACATAGTGTTCTACATTCGCTTTGTCCTCCAGCCATAGGCCTTGCAGGTCGCTCAGTTGGAAACTCGGTTCTTTGCCGCCAAAACCGCCACAACTGATCATGGTTACGCATACTACGGCAATAAATGCAATCTTGACTTGGTTTCTCATAACTTATGCTTTTTTAATATTGATAGACACGTTGTAGCCGTCCATCTCTATGGCTGTCTGCCATGAACTTTCGGCTTTCAGTTCCAGCGACGTGGCCAATACCTGACCGGAAATATACTCTCCGCAATGCTGCACGGCATTGTGTATCTCTACGCGGTCTTCTATCTCTATCGCTATACGGTCGGTTATCTCCAGACCGCTGGACTTACGCAGGTTTTGGATTCGGTTAATCAGCTCACGCGCTATACCTTCTTCGATCAGTGCATCGTTGAGTTCTATATCCAAAGCAATAGTTAAGATTCCGTTGTTGCTAACCAACCAGCCCGGCATATCTTCAGTAATGATCTCCACATCCTCGGCTATCAATTGGTAATCCACCGTGGTCAATTGGTAATTGCCTTCTGCCTCCATTTGAGCAATCTGGTCTTGGTTCATTGTACTGATCTCTGCAGCCACGGCTTTCATCTGAGCACCCACTTTCTTGCCAAGCACCTTGAAGTTCGGCTTAATCTTCTTAACCAAGCGAATCTCGCTCTGTTCTGCCGGCACTACCACCAGTTCCTTCACGTTCACCTCACTCTTAATCAGTTCTGCCACATGCAACAGAGCATCGGTCGTCTCCTTGTCCGGAGTCGGGATAACGGCTTTCTGCAGCGGTTGACGCACGTTCTTCTCCGCACGCTTACGCAGGCTGAGTATCATCGAAGTGGCCTGTTGTGCCAGGAACATCTGACGCTCCAGATTCACGTCAATCATCTTCTCATCTGCCTTCGGCCATTCGCTCAGGTGAACGGTCTCACCGGTTAGATCTCTGTACAAACGGTCTGCAAAGAACGGAGCGTTAGGTGCCATCAACTGAGCCACCGTCTTCAGACATGCATACAAGGTCTCATAAGCAGCCTGCTTGTCGGCATTCATCTCGCCGCCCCAGAAACGCTTGCGGTTCAGACGCACATACCAGTTACTCAGGTCGTCTTGTACAAAGTCCGAGATAGCACGGCCAGCCTTAGTCGGCTCATATGCCTCGTAAGATTCCGTCACTTCCTTTATCAGCGAATTGAGTTTACTCAATATCCACTTGTCTATCTCCGAATATGCCGCAGAACCGTTCGCACTATCAGACGACCAGCCGTCCACATTAGCATACAGTGCGAAGAACCCGTATGTATTATAGAGTGTTCCGAAGAACTTACGGCGTACCTCATCCACTCCTTCGGGATCGAACTTCAGGTTCTCCCACGGACTACTGTTAGTCAGCATGTACCAGCGAACCGGGTCAGCTCCGTACTTGTCGAGCGCTCCGAACGGATCAACCGCATTGCCCAAACGCTTCGACATCTTATTCCCGTTCTTATCAAGTACCAGACCGTTCGAGATAACGTTCTTATACGCCACTTTGCCTTCTATCATCGTGTGAATGGCATGCAGTGTAAAGAACCAACCGCGTGTCTGATCCACACCCTCCGAGATAAAATCTGCCGTACGTGGCAGGTCTTGGTTCTCAAACGGATAGTGGTTCTGTGCATAAGGCATAGCACCCGAATCAAACCAAACATCTATCAGGTCCAACTCTCGCTTCATCGGCTTGCCGCTTGGCGACACCAACACTATGCTGTCCACATACGGACGGTGAAGATCTATCACGCTCGGATCATAGTTCTCTTTGCTGTAATCACCCACCTTGTGTTTCGGCCACGGATTAGCCTTCATAAAGCCTGCCTTCACAGATTTCTCTATCTCTTCAAACAACTCTTTGATGCTGCCGATACAAATCTCTTCCTGACCATCCTCGGTTCGCCATATTGGTAGCGGCGTTCCCCAGTAACGGCTACGGCTCAAGTTCCAGTCATTCAGGTTATTCAGCCACTGACCGAAACGTCCTGTTCCCGTACTCTCCGGCTGCCAGTTGATAGTCTGATTGAGCGCAATCATCTCCTCACGCGCCTTGGTTGACTTGATAAACCAGCTGTCCAGCGGATAATAGAGGACCGGTTTATCGGTACGCCAACAATGCGGATACGTGTGCACATGCTTCTCGCTGCGCAGCAGACGTCCGTCGGCTTTCATTTCGAGGCAGAGGTGCAGGTCGAGTGTCTCGGCTTTGGATGCAGCTTGCTCGTCGTACTTGCCGTCCACTGCGAATTGCGGATCATAAGCATTTTTCACCCAACGGCCGGCATACTTGCTGTAGAGCGCATCGTTGACATTGGCTTTGTACCACGCTTCGTCCAAATCTTCTACTTTCCAGTACTTACCGGTGAAGTCCACCATCGGACGCGGACCGTAGTTCTTGGTTTGCAGGTACATGCCCGGCACGCCGGCTGCATCACCCACTTTCTTATCGTCTGCACCAAACGTCGGCGCGATGTGTACTATACCCGTACCGTCTTCGGTGGTTACATAGTCGCCCGGGATAACACGGAAAGCACCTTCGCCCGGGTTCACCCACGGAAACAACGGCTCATATTCGAGTCCGACGAGGTCCTTGCCCTTGCCACGCCATACAATCTTCGGTTCCAACGTCTTACCTTCCTCATCCGCTCCGCACAGCTCTTTCTGGTATGCACTCAAGCGTGCCTCAGCCAAGATGATATGGTCTCCTGCCGGAGTCTCTACCTCTACATAATCAATCTTCGGTCCGACACAAAGGGCGGTATTGGAAGGAAGCGTCCATGGAGTGGTTGTCCACGCGATAATATAACATTCGCCATTCGCCATTCGTCCGTTCGCCTTTACCTTAAAGCGAGCCGTGCACGTAAGATCCTTTACGTCACGATAGCAACCCGGCTGGTTCAACTCGTGCGAGCTCAATCCCGTTCCGGCTGCCGGAGAATACGGCTGAATAGTATAGCCCTTGTACAAATAACCTTTCTTGTACAACTCTTTCAGCAGGTACCACAACGTCTCTATGTACTTGTTGTCATAAGTGATATACGGATTCTCCAAATCCACCCAATAACCCATTTGTTTGGTCAGATTGGTCCATTCCTTGGTGTACTTCATCACCTCGCGGCGACAAGCGGCATTGTACTCGTCCACACTGATCTTCTTGCCGATATCCTCCTTGGTGATTCCCAACATCTTCTCTACACCCAATTCCACCGGCAGACCGTGCGTATCCCATCCGGCCTTACGACGTACCTGATACCCCTGCATCGTCTTAAATCGACAGAACGTATCCTTGATCGTACGTGCCATTACGTGGTGAATACCCGGCATTCCGTTTGCCGAAGGAGGACCTTCAAAAAACAAAAATTGCGGATGGCCCTCACGGGTACTGATACTCTTCTCAAATAGTTTCTCTTTCTCCCACTGCTCCAGCACCTCACGGCTCAATTGGGGCAAGTTCAGCTGTTTGTATTCGTTGAATTTCTTCATTATATATGTTTAATTTTTTAGTCTTACCGTTTGCTTATGCAAATTTGGCTGCAAAATTACAAAAAAAAAATCGAATGTGCAAATTTTCTGGGATTTATTTTTGAGAAAATAGAATAAATTCTATAATTATCACCCGCGGTCTGTCAGCGATTATCCGTTAGAGAGGCAATTATAGTACGTGTAAAAAGTCGCTATCATCCCGGCATGGTCGCGCTTATCACGCGCTTTTGACACACGATTGAGAATAAAGAATGCGGAAAAGAAGAAAGAAGAAGGGATGAATGAGAAAAATGCTGACGAAACAGGAGCGACAGAGAGGGCTGTAATTCAAGAAAAAAGAGACAATCAGAGGAGAAATGTACTTCCGGATTGTGGACACCAAATAAACACCGGTAGAAAACCATAAATGTTTCATTATCCATTTCCGTAACGTTACGAAAGTTTCGTTTCTATTCTTTCGGAGTATATTTTCGAAACGTTTATTGCTCACTAAAGATTGCATTTCCCGTTGAAAATGCGGCTTTTGCAAACTTAATGTGTCAATGAATGTTTTCGAAACTATGCGTCTCTATTATATATAGGTGTAATTTTTTTCGACCGAAATATTTGTTCAGTTCGCGTATTTGTAGTAATTTTGCGCCGTATTTGATTGCAGAGGAGTTCTTGCAAATAGCAGAACATGCTCATTCTGAGAATATTAATTATTACAACAAGATAATGAACAAAATATTTTCTATCGTTAGTCTGTTATTGGTCGGTGTTCTTTCGGTTCACGCCATTCGTGTTTCGTACACCACGGACAATATTTCTATTTTCAAGAATCCGGAACGCGGATACACAGAGGAGATCAGCGCACGAGTAAGCGAAAAGCATCCCAATGTTGTTAAAGGTAATATGGACAAGAATTGGGGTTCGAACGAGAAGATGACGCTGGCCATGGTGTTGTATAACTTTAGAAATTTCAAAAGCGACAGTCTGCCGCAAGTTATATTGAACGGTTTTGACGAAGATATGCAAATTCTGCGTGACTGCGGTGTGAAGTGCGTATTGCGTTTCGCGTATACCGAGAGTCAGAGCGACAATGTGGATGCGACCCCCGAATGGGCAAGAATCCACATGGAGCAACTGAGCCAACACCTCAAGGACAATGCAGATGTAATCTATGTGATCGAAGCCGGCTTTATCGGCTCATGGGGAGAGTGGTACTACTCATCCAACTATGGCAACAAAAGCATGCACATGAATGACAAACGTGAGCAGATCATCGACTATCTGTTCCAATACATGCCGGAAGATCGTTTCATCCTCTTCCGTTACCCGATGATCAAGACCGAGTATCTGAAACGCAAGGGCATCAACAACAAGGCATTGAGTCCGGAAGAAGGATTCAGCGGAACAGTCAAAGCACGTATGGGATGCCATAACGACGCTTTCCTCAACTCTTGGGGCAACGATGGCACCTATGCCAGCAACAGCAAGGACGATGATCCGCAAGTAAGAAGATACATTGCCGATGAGACGCTCTATGTCCCCAACGGTGGGGAAACCAATGTGGAGGATGATAGTTATGCACAAAAAGTCTACAAGAAAGGGCCGGAAGAGATGAGCGAATACCACTGGTCGTTCTGCGGCAAGTCTTATGCAACGCAAGTGACCAGCAGATGGCGCAAGGACGGTCTGTTTGACGTTCAGAACCGCTTCATGGGTTACCGCTACAACCTGCTGTACGCCACCTATAGCGACCAGGCTGCACCGGGAGGAAAAGCCAATATCACCATCAGCATCAGCAATTCGGGATGCGCACCTCTCTACAACGAACGTACTGCATACATAGTAATGGCCAACAACGAGCACACGTATCGTTTCCCCCTGCAGACCGACCCGCGCAGATGGTTGCCCCGCTATGAGGTAAGCCTCGTCCGCGAGCAGATTGAACTGCCGGACGATATGCAGGAAGGCACATACCGCCTCTATCTGTGGATGCCGGACAAATACACTTCGCTGCAGAATGATCCGCGCTTCTCCATCCGAGTTGCCAACAAGAACCTCTGGAACCCGGAGACCGGACTCAACGACCTCGGAGCAGATATCGTTATTACCAAAGACGCTCCGCTGGATCCGGGAGAACCGGAAAGCATTGAGAACGTCTGTAATAGCCATTCACAGCAAGCGCGCAAGGAAATAAGAAACGGCCGCATCTATATCACTACGCCGGATGGTACCACTTATGACGCACTCGGACAACAGAAATGAAAACAATATTTAACGCAACAATATACTGACAACATGAAAACACACCCTATTAACACTATCGTCTTTGACTTAGGCGGAGTACTTATCAACCTCAATGTGCCGCGCTGCGTGGGCAACTTCAAACGTCTGATGGGCGAAGAGAACGTACGCAACGTCTTGGGTATAGATGACGAAGGCGAGGGAGTGGCCGCCGTAAGCGCCGCAACACGCCAACTGATGCACGACTACGAACACGGCAATATAAGCACAGAGGACTTCCTCAATGCCGTACAACAATACTGCCACGCCGGCACTACGTTAGAAGATATCCGCCAAGCATGGATGAGCATGCTGGATGAACTGCCGCAAGAGAGATTGGACCACATAGCCGACTTGCGCAAAGCAGGATACAAGACGTACCTGTTGTCCAACTCCAACCATATGCACTGGGACCCGATTTTTGAGCAATACCGCTTGGATCGCTATTTCGACGGCATTTACGCCTCACACCACCTGCACATGGCCAAACCAACAAAAGAAATTTTTGAATACGTAGCCAATGATGCAAAGATAGATTCCGCACACACTGTCTACGTGGACGATTTAGACAAAAACCGCGCTGCTGCTGAGAAATACCTAGGATGGCAGACATGCGCATCAGTAGAAGAACTGAAAATGATAGAGACACTAAGCCATTTTGCCATCGACAACGAGGTGGCAGACCCGCAACCACTAAAAATAGGATTCATCAACGAATCGTACATCGTGCGTGCCAAACATGCCGGTGAACGTTCCTATTTCCTCCAACGTATCAACCACCACATCTTCCAGAATGTGGAAGGCCTGCAGCAGAACATAAAGAAAGTGACCGATCATATCCGCCACAAACTGGAGGCTGCGGGAGAAAAAGATATAGAACGCCAAGTCCTCGAACTCGTTCCGACACGTGACGGCAGACTCTATTATCAAACACCGGACGGCAATTACTGGCGCGTCTATGTACTGATAGAGAATGCCACTTCGCAAGAGAAAGTGACACCAAAATCGGCAGAACTGACAGGAGAAGCCTTTGGACGATTCCAATGTCAATTGGCGGACCTGCCTTTTGACGAGTTGTGCGAGTCTATTCCTAACTTCCACAACATCGAATTCCGTCTTCAACAATTGGACGAAGCACTGGAAGCAGATGCTGCCGGACGCAAGGCTACGTGCCAAGATATCATTGATGCCATCAATGTGCGCCGCGAACAAATGTGCCTGGCCGAACGCCTGTTTAGAGAAGGCAAACTGCCCAAACATATCAACCACTGCGACACCAAAGTCAACAATATCCTGTTTGACGAAGCGGGACGACCTATCTGCATCGTTGACCTGGACACAGTCATGCCGGGATACGTGCTTAGCGACTTCGGCGACTTCATGCGTACTGCGGCCAACACAGGACAGGAAGACGACCCTATCCTAGACAATATTCGAGTCGATCTCGAGATATTCGAGGCATATACACGAGGCTATCTCAAGCAAGCCACCTTCCTGACAGAGACGGAAAAAGAGTTGTTGCCTTATGGATGCCGACTCTTGAGTTACATGCAGACCGTACGATTCTTCACCGACTGGCTCAATGGCGATACGTACTACAAGATACAATATCCTGAGCACAATCTCGTCCGCACACGCGCACAGCTGCGTCTGTTGGAGGAACAGGAGAAAGTAGAGAACGAGATGCAAGCTATCATCCGAAAACTGGCATAATAGTGAGATTCTTATTTATCATATTGACAGCGATGACACAGATATTACATATCAACCATGTCAACTGGCCTCAGGATTTTCCTGAGAAACCGGAAGTACGTGTGGAGGTAAACAACGATCACGAGAACCTGTACCTGCACTATTTCGTCAAAGGCGAACAATTACGTGCGGCTACTATCAAAGATCAGGGACCTGTATGGGAAGACTCGTGCGTTGAGTTCTTTTGCCAGACTCCCGATGATGACCACTATATGAACTTCGAGACCAACTGCATCGGCGCCATGGTGGCTTCACGACGCAAAGGCAGAGCGACAGAAGTAGAACCTCTCACCGCCGAAGAGATGACACAAATCAAGCGCCGCTGCACGTACCCGCGCGAAATAATAGAGGAGAAAGACGGCATTTTCGAATGGGAGGTAGAGTTACAAATACCCCTTTCGTTAATATTTCGGAACCAAGAAATGCAGTTTCCGCAAACACTACGAGCTAACTTCTATAAGTGCGCCGACAAAACCAAAAAACCGCACTTTTTAAGCTGGCAACCAGTTGATTTGCCAAAACCGGACTTCCATTGTCCGCAATTTTTCGGAGAATTGACTCTCGAGTGAAACATAAGTTTTTCGAAAGATTGCGAAATAGCAAACGAAACATTCAATGCACACATATTCACTTGTTTAAGTCGACATGTTTCAAAATTATGCTAAACAACATAACTGACACCTATTATAATTATATAATAAAGTTGTAATTTTGCAGCAGAAACGCCTTACGATGTTTCGTTTGGACTTAATGAGACTCTAAAAAATACTATTAACATATCATTTAACATGACTTCATTTACATTTGATGAAATTCATCAGCAGCCGGCTATGTGGCGCAAAGAGCTCCAAGCCTTGCTGAGTGCGAAAGCAGAAATCAGTGCATTCATGCACAAGTACCTCACTCCGGAAACAGACGTTGTACTAACGGGTGCCGGCACATCGGCATTCATCGGCGACGCACTCGCTCCGGTTATGCGTGGTCCGTGGCGCAATGTACGTGCCGTTGCCACAACCGACCTGATCACCCACGCAGACTGCCTGCTCGACGCAGAGCGTCCTCTGCTCTTGGTCAGCTTCGCTCGTTCAGGTAACAGCCCTGAGAGTGTCGGCGCAGTTAATCTCGCTAACAAGCTCTGCAAAAAAGTAGCACACGTCTATATCACCTGCAACAAGAATGGTAAATTGGCTCAGCAGGCTAAGGGTCAGGACAACATCCTGTTGCTCCAGTTGCCGGAAGAGACCGATGACAAATCATTGGCTATGACCAGCAGTTTCTCTACCATGTTGCTCACCTGCATCATGCTCGGCAACATCGACACATTGGAGAAAGATGCTGAGAAATTGGAGAACACCGCTAAGAACGCAGAAGCCGTTATCGCTAACTACGAGAATAGTCTCAAAGCTATCGCAGAGCGCCCATTTGAGCGTGGCGTATTCCTGGGTTCAGGCGCACTGAAGGGTATTGCAGAAGAGTGCCACCTCAAACTCCAAGAGTTGACCGATGGCGCAGTAGTCTGCAAATTTGATAGCTTCCTCGGATTCCGTCACGGACCGAAAGCAGTAGTTAACAACAAATCACTCGTTGCATATCTGATGACTGATGACGAGAAGACTCAACGCTACGAGCGTGACTTGGTTCGTCAGGTGGACGGCAACAACAAACCGGTTGCACAGATCATCGTTATCGCAGGTCAGAAGCCGGCTCTCGACGGTGTAAATGCAGACCTCATCGTTGCTATGCCTCACGGTAGTGCAGAGACCGGTGCTTATGGTATCGTTTCTTACGTTCTCGTTGGTCAGCTGCTCGGCTATTATGCTTCGTTGGCTCACAACCTGACTCCGGATGCTCCATCAGTAAGCGGTAACATCCATCGCGTTGTAGAAGGCGTTACTATCTACGAATAATATTTGTTGAACGAATTAAAGAATTATTAAAGATATGGCTAAAACAGAAAATATCCTCCGCGTAATGGAGGAAAGAAAGAAAGCAACCGGAGTTCCTATGACACTGTTTGCAGCATGCCCGAACTCCTTGTCAGTAATCAAGGCATCGTTCCGCGCTGCTAAGCGTAACAACTCGCCGATCTATTTCGCAACCACTCTGAACCAAGTTGACTGCGATGGCGGATACACCGGTATGACTCAGGCTGAATTCACCAAGATTCTTGCTCAGGAAGCAGCAGCTGTACACTATACAGGTCCGTACGTAGTAGCAATCGACCACGGAGGTCCATGGTTGAAGGACAAACAGTCTATCGAGCGTTGGGACACCGAGCGCGCAATGGATGGCGTTAAGAAGAGCTACGAGGCTGCTATTCTTGCCGGCTACGACTTGATCCACGTTGACCCGACTGTAGATATCTTCCTGCCGAAGGGCGAGATCATCGATATCCACGTTGTTGTTAAGCGTACCGTTGAGTTGATCAAGCACGCAGAGGATTTCCGTAAGGCTCACAATATCGCTCCTATCTCGTACGAAGTTGGTACAGAGGAGGTTCACGGAGGTCTGGCTGATGAGAAGACATTCGATACTTTCCTCGAGGGCTTGAAGAAAGGTCTGCACGAGGTTGGTTTGGACGATATCTGGCCATGCTTCATTGTTGGTAAAGTGGGCACCGACCTGCACACCACCTTCTTTGATCCGGAGGTTGCACGCAATCTGACCGCTAAGGTTCGTCCTTATGGTAGCTATATCAAGGGTCACTACAGCGATGATGTAGAGAACCCGGAGGATTATCCAAAGGCAGGTATGGGAGCTGCTAACGTTGGTCCTGAGTTCACTATGAACGAGTACGACGCTTTGGCAGAACTCGAGGAAGAGGAGAAGAAACTGCACGCTGAGGGCAAGATTGCTCAGTTGAGTAACATGACCCAAGTATTGTGGCAGTGCGTTTATGACTCCAACCGTTGGAAGAAATGGTTGCATGGTGAGGAAGTGGGCAAAGACCTGAAGGACTGCACTCCGGAGCGTCAGTTGTGGCTCGTTAAGACCGGTTGCCGCTATATCTGGCAGAAGCCGGAGGCACTGGTTGCTCGCCAGAAACTGTATGATAACTTGGAGCGCCTCGGCATCCACGCTGAAGAAGTAGTGCTGATGCGTATCGAACATAACATGGATAAGTACTATAACGCGTTTAATATTGTTAACCTCAACGACTACTTGAAGTAACATTATGAAAACGAAATTCTATCTATTCGCAGCTATCGCATGCACCCTCTCTCTACTGGGTGCATGCGGTTGCGTGAGAGTTGTAGAGCCTGAACAACCCAAAACAGACACTACGAAAGTAGAAGAAAAAGCGGATTTGAGTCTAATCAAACAGTCCGTCCCTGCTACAGACAATTGGGTTTGGGAAAAGAAACCTCAAATTACTGTACACATAGAGAACCCGAACAAAGTAGCAGTCAAATTGGGCGTTAAGGTAAAAATCAGTACAGATAAGAAGAAAGCAGTTACAGAAATTACAGATAGTGTAGAGGTCGCTGCTAAAGGCACTGTAGATCATATCGTAACCACTGCAGAAAACTTAGAGCCAGGTATCTACCGCGCTATCTGCTTCGTCAATGGAAAGAATGCGCGCGCTTTCAATTTTGCTATTGACCCGTTCAACATCGTTTCTGCGCCGGATATGCAACCGGACTTCAACGAGTTCTGGCAAGCAGCAAAAGACCAATTGGCCGCTGTGGATATGAAGGACACACTGATTGAGATTCCTTCACACAGCAGCGCAACGCGCAAGGTATACTTGGTGGAGATGTATTCCATACCGGACGGCTTGACTGGAGAACCGGTTAAGATTCGCGGCTATTACTGCGAACCGCAGGATGGTCAGAAGCACCCTGTCATTTTCCATTTCTATGGTTATGACACAGCAGGTAGCAAAGCCAAATGCGAGTGCCCTTCCGGTGGTTCATCCAACTACGCTGAGTTCTATTTATCACATCGTGGACAGTATCTGAACAATCGTCCGGCTTCTACACAAAATCCGGGCATAACAGAGGACTGCATCAATATCTATAACTCAGATTGGTTTGCATACAATTTTGGCGACAAAAATAGTTGGTACTATCGCGGAGCATTCATGGATGTTGTACAAGCAGTTCGCTTCATGGCTACACGCGAGACAAGCGACATGACAAAGTTGTACGCAGAGGGCTCGTCACAAGGAGGCGCTCTCACTTATGCTTGCGCAGCTTTGAGCGATTATCCGTTCACTGCCATTGCTGCTAACGTAGCTTTCCTGGGAGATTATGCAGACGCTATGGAAATCGGCGGTTTGGCAGCGGAAATATCCAAGAGATGCAAAGGCTCGATGAGCACAGAGGACATGCTGACATTCCTCTCCTATTTCGATACGAAGAACCTGGCGACACGTATCTCATGCGCTGTGATGGCCAGTAGCGGACTTCAGGATGATGTTTGCCCCCCGCGCACGAATGTAGTGCCATTCAATAACTTGCAGACTCCTGCTTCTAAGAAGAAATACATGTGGGGACCGGAGATGGGACATGATTATCCCAAGGGATGGAACGCTATGGCTTTCTTCAAAGAGCACAACTTGTAATATAGATAGTATTTTTTAGTATTCATTTAACCCCGTTAACCACAACAATGAAAAAGTTTGATATAATTGCTTTAGGTGAGTTGAATGTAGACTTGATTCTCAACCAGATTGAGGGACAACCGGAAATCGGAAAAGAAAAGTTTGCAAAACAAATGACCCTAACCTTGGGTAGTTCGACAGCTATTTTTGCTGCTAATGCTGCAGCCTTGGGCGCTAAAGTAGCCTTCTGCGGCATGATAGGCAACGATAGTTTCGGCGACTTGGTAGAAACAAGCTTGAAGAAGAAAGGTGTTGATACATGCCATCTGATTCGTCAAGACAAATATGCTACAGGCGCAACTATCTGCATGAGTTATGACGAGGACCGCGCTAACCTGACCTATCAGGGAGCTATGGATTTCATGTCTTTGGATGACATTGATCCGGAAGTGTTCAAGCAGACCAAGCATATCCACATTTCTTCTATCTACATGCAGAGTGGCGTTAAACGCGACTTGATGAAAATACTGGAACTCTGCAAGGAGAATGGCGTAACCACTTCTCTGGATACACAATGGGATCCGGTAGAGAAATGGGATCTGGACTACAAGGCTGTGTTGCCTATGCTGACAGTATTCATGCCTAATGAAACCGAGTTGAAGTTCTTGACTCATAGCGAGAATCTGGAAGAAGCCATTGAGAAGATTCGTCCATATGCTAACGCAGCTGTCATCAAATGCGGAAGCAAGGGATCAATTCTTATGCGCAAGGGTCAATCGGATAGAAAACAAGATGCTCTGCTCAACAAGCACGTAGTAGATTGCATCGGCGCCGGAGACTCGTTCAACTCAGGCTTTATTACTCGTCTGGCTGCCGGCGACCCGCTTGACAAGTGTCAGGAATACGGCAATATGACCGGTGCAGTTAATACTACCGCTGCCGGCGGCACAACTGCATTCACCAGCCGTGAAGATGTAGAGAAAATCGGACGCGAGAGATTCGGATGGTCGTAGTTAGATTCACAATGACCAATATTTAAAACAATATAATCCATGAAAAGAATCTTAAGCTTTATACTACTCGTAACAGCAGCGCTCAATGCGTCTGCTGTTACGTGGTACATCCGCACTGATGGAGCAGATGGTAATGACGGCCGTTCGTGGGAAAACGCACAGACTACCATTCGTTTGGGAATAGACAACTGCAAGCCGGGAGATACTCTGCTTGTAGAGGAAGGCGTTTACTATGAGGGCATTACACTGAAAGATGGTGTGGTTATAATAGGAGGCTGTACGGCCTATGAACCCGTTCCACGTTTCCGCGACCACAAAGCCAAAACAATATTGGATGGCAAGGACCTCGGCACACGATTGGTTAGTTGCGATACGGACATCGTAAAAAAGACGCGCTTGGAGGATTTTGTCCTGCAGAATGCTCGTCACGACCAGCGAGGCGGTGGAGCATGGTTACGCGGCAAAGTCGTTATGCGTCATTGCATCGTTCGTGGTTGCAGCGGCCTGCAGTGCGGAGGTGTCCTCATCAAAGGCGATTTGCCGGAGGCATCCGCATTGGGAGCACAACTTGAAGACTGCCTTATATATAACTGCTCTGCTACAGGCCATGAGTGGCCGGACGCAGGCGGCGTAGCCAACTTTGATGGCACACTCAATCATTGTACCATAGCCAACTGTTATGGCGACCGCTATGGCGGTATCCATTCTGAGAGTTCGGTATATGCCTGCACTATGTGGGGCAACCGGAACGAATACGGGTTTGTTGACCCGTCCAACTACGTCTCAGACGAGAGTGAGTCCGGCACCAATCGTGCGGACGAAGGTTTTGAGACACATTTCTTTGAACAACCTTGGTTGTCAGCCGACAACGAAGCAGTAGATGGCCCGCATTTCCGCGATCCTTCTACCTTCTATGGAGTGCCTATCACTCCGGCCGAAGAAGCTATCATGCTGGCTGCCGACTACGAAATAGGAACTCCGACGCATCGTATAGCGTCTATGCCACCTGCTTCACCACGAAGCGATTGGCCTACAGACATCATCACTTTCCCTTGCGAGAAAAAGATAGGGAACAAAACATATCGTTCGGCCGACTACACCACCCCGTCCTTTATTGCCTTTTTGCTAAATAAGAAAGCTACACTTGTACAGAAAGAGGAGCCATATTGTATGGTTGCTAACATCAATGGTGACCCACGTACACAAATGGCTTTCTGCTGGTTTACCAACGAGGGCATAGGCCGAGGCGAAGTGCAATTAATAGCAAAGGCAAATGCTATAGCATCAGATTTTGCCGGTGATGATGTGCTGACAGTATCGGCAGACACAGCAACAACTCCGGCACTGCATTACGCAATATCCACCTCAGGAATCCTGAAAGCTGCGCAACTGAATAAGAACACTGCATTCCGTTATGTTAGTCACAAAGCACTGGCTACTAACCTCAAACCCGGAACAGATTATTCATATCGTGTCGGATACGATGGTCATTGGAGCGAACCTGCACATTTCCGCACTGCAGGAGACAAACAGGAAGAGTTTTCGTTCATCTATATGACCGATAGTCACATCCAAAACCAGGAGTACATTGATGCTGCTCGCTTGTGCGCTGAAGCGGTTGCCAAGAACGAGAAGAACGCTCGGTTCTGCGTCTTCCCCGGTGATTTTGTTGATACAGGCACAGACAACAACTCCGAATGGGAATGGGAGCGCTGGTTTGAAGAGGTAATGAAACCTATTATCATGCAGATGCCAATCGTTCCAACAGACGGCAACCACGATGATTCGCCTCTATTAAACTACACCTTCCATTTCAACACTGACACAACGTTCAATCTTGAGACTAAAGTACGTCCGCAATTTGCCGGAATCAACTATAGTTTCGTATACGGAGATATGCAACTGATTGCATTCTCCGAGCAGGATTTTTGGCGTGGAGAGTACGATTACGAAACGCTCACATCAGAGTATCTGGAGCGCGATTTAGGCGGATGGTTCCGCCGTCAGGTGGCTAAAGCACCTAAAGCACAATGGCGCGTGGGTCTGGTACATAAAAATCTCTTCTCCGGATCAGACCACCAACGTGACAAAGAAACACCACTATTACGTGCTACCCTGCTACCGGTGATGAAAGATTGCAAGATGGACTTGATTCTACAAGGACATGACCACACTTATGAAGTCATCGGTCCGGTAGATCCGGATACACGCAAACCTATCCTCTCTGCTATCAGCCAACGTGAGAGTGTTAAAACAGAATTCCCAAGTAATATCACAGGATACAAAAATGGTACGTACAATGTGAAGAACGGCACGCTTTATTTCATCGGAGCAACTTGCGGTGCAAAGCGTTATACTCCACTCACGCGCGAGGAAATGGACGCATCGAAGCATATCCACAAAGTGGAGAACTACTTTGACCTCTTCACCGGCATGTTCGGTCAACCGGGTGCACCGAGTTACACTCGCGTAACAGTAAAGAAGGACCACTTGCTGTTGGAGTCCTTCAAGGTGCTCGAAAACGGCAAAACAGAATTATTTAACACCCTAAAAATAACACACTAACATGAAGACAAAAAATCTATTGTACATGTTGCTGATAGGCAGCACGTTGATGGTGGTTTCTTGCAAACCGCGCATTACTGAGGAACCGGAAAATCCTCAAGACACCACCAAAGTGGACACTACTACAGTTCAGTTGACCGAATGGGAGATTGCAGACACCACTTACACTGTCAAGGACTACACTGTCCCCAGTCATACTGCATTCAAGATTGCTTTGAAGACTTGCGCTGACAATCCAACGGAAGAGAACCTGCAAGCAATGCGTGATAAGATTAAAGAATTGGTACCAAAAGAGGAACCATATTGTATGGTTGCAACTATCAACGGAGATCCAAAGACGAGAATGGGATTCTGCTGGTTCACCAACGAAGGAATTACTGATGGCGAGGTGCAAATTCTGGCAAAAAAAGATGCTACTGCAGAAGACTTCGAGGCTGGCGCTACTACTATACAAGCAACTTCCACATTAACCAAAGCTTTGCGTTATAGTGGTAGAGCACGATATATAGTCAATGCTTCTGGCATAAAGGCAAGCGAACGCTACAAATACATCAGCCACAAAGCGTTAGCTGAAAACCTCACCCCGGGAACAGAATATAGTTGGCGTGTCGGCTATAAAGGTCACTGGAGTCCAATTGGCCATTTCCGTACTGAGGAGGCCAATCAAGGAGAATATTCATTCCTTGTCATGAGCGATAGCCATATTGAGAATCCCACATTTATCAAAGAAGCACGCCGTTGCGCCTTGGCAGCAGTTAAAACATGTCCGGACGCTCGTTTCTGCTGCTTCCCTGGAGACTTCGTAGAAGATGGTGACGCTAACAACTCAGAATGGGAATGGGAACGTTGGTTTGAAGAATCATTAGAGCCGGTTATCAAAGCGATGCCTATGGTTCCGACCGACGGCAACCACGATGACAGCCCTAACATCAACTACACATACCACTTCAATACAGACAACGACTTCAATAAGAATGTCACAAGCGCTCCTCAGTTCGAGGGTATAACCTATAGTTTTGTATATGGAGACGTGCTGTTCCTTGTCTTCTCAATGCAAGATTTCTGGCGTGAGAGTCATAATTACGTTGACTGGACTTCTGTTTATTTGACAGACCATGTGGGTTCTTGGTTCCGCCAGCAGACAAGAAACAATCCAAACACTAAATTCCGTGTTTCACTGGCACACTTCAACCTTTTCTCCGGATCGGACCACTCTACGGACAAAGAGCCTCCTGTATTCCGCCATTGTATGTTGCCAACAATGAAGGCCTGCGAAATTGACGTAGCATTACAAGGTCACGACCATACTTACGAAGTTATCGGCCCGGTTAATCCGGACAGCTGCACTCCGATTTTGAGTGCAATCTCCGATCGCGAGACTGTTGCTATTGATGCAAACAAAAACGTGACAGGCTATAAGGGTGGAACATACTGCACAGATGATGGCACTTTCTATTTTATCGGTGCTACATGTGGACACAAACGCTACTATCCTCACTCCCGCACACGCATGGAGAATGAGTACACAGAGGATCCTCAAACTTTGCAAGATGACAAACATCACAATGTAAAGAACTACTTCGACCTCTTCACCGGTATGTTTGGACAACCGGAAGCTCCTTGTTTCACTAAGATTACCGTCAAGGACGACTGTCTCGAGTTTAACTCATATACTGCAGATGATGACGAGGGCAATGTGACTTTGATTAACACCATGCGCATTGTTCGCACGAAGCCGCATACAGTTCCTTCTTTGGAAATGCCTGCATATCACATCTAAATAAGACCAACACATGCATCGTCTGAGAGGGATACTCCTATTGTCGTTGCTGCTGCCATTCTTGGCAGCAGCCGACATGGCGAGTGCCCAATCGAACGATGAGTACGTGCCCTACAAGAAACCTTACTCAATGGCCCCAACGACCAGTTCAGTGAAGATATTATGGCAAATGTCAGATGAAAAAGCGCCGACTGAAGCTGTAGTACGCTATGGAAAAAGCCGTAACAAACTGGACATGGAGGTTTGGAGTAGTGACGGATGGAATGTAGCTGACGAAGGATTTGTCCATATCGTTACATTGACAGGGTTAGATCCTTTCACACACTACTATTACACCATCGGCGACAGCATACATCGCTACACAGATACATGTAGCACAAAGACGGCGCCCGAACGAGGTACCGCCTTTCGCATTTTTACTATCTCTGATATACATGGCAACTCCAAGCGCAACTGGCAAAACATGCAGGACACTATTTGCGCCTTGCAACCGGACATAGCTATCATGAACGGAGATTTTGTCAGCGACAACGGAGCAGACCGCAGATGGAACAAGTATTTCTTCAATCCGGGAGAGCAATTTCTATCACAAGTGCCAATCATGTCTTCGGTAGGAAACCACGAGACCGGAGTGCCCGAGACATATCGTTGGTCATCCTTTTACGATTACTTCCATCAGTTCTCACATGGAATCTCGGAAGACTCTATCAAAGACCCGCGCGGCGAAGCGTACTTCCATTTCGCATATGGCAACGCTGACTTTATCATGCTGAATATCAACGGAGATGCCTCCTCACCTGATTTTCTGCCGGGCAGCAAACAATATAATTGGGCAGACTCAATGCTCAATGCGTGCGACAGACCATGGATCATTGTTTGCCACCACGTCGGCATGTGGACCAGCGGCTACCATGGTCAATGGTCGGCCTATCCCAAACGTTTCGCACCGTTGCTGGAGAAATATGCTGCACAAGGCAAACATATCATCTCGCTTTCAGGCGATGATCACTCATTCGAACACCTCTACAAAGACGGCGTACATTATGTTCGACCCGGCTGTGGACGCGATGCCAACTATGCGCAACAGACACAACTGATAGATTATCAATACTCATTGTTCTATCGTAAGGTCTCTTGTTGGTCAATCCTAGACTTTACAGCTGATGCTTCGCACATAGATCTTACGGCTTGCGACTCTGTCGGCAATGTATTCTATACTTACCGCTTTCAACAAGACGGAAGCGACAGACTGAATATAGATAAGTTACAAAATCAAAATACACAAACCCAAAAGCAACTGATAAACGGCACTCTGATGATTCATAGAGCTAATGGTCAATTATTCTCAGTTGTTGGTACACCGATAAAAAGAATTAATCTACAATAACAAAAACAACATTTATGAAGAAAATTTATCTACTTTTAACAATCTGCTTAACAAGTATTTGTACGTTTGCAACAACTTATTATGTCCAACCGAACGGAAACAACAGCAACGATGGTAAGAGCTGGAGTAAAGCCAAAAAGACCATTACCGGTGCGCTCAGTTCTGCAAATGCCGGAGATGAGATCCATGTTGCTCAAGGCACATACAACGAGCGAATTGGAGGTCTCAAAGATGGAGTTTCTATTCTGGGCGGCTACAATGCTGCTACCGGAGAGCGCGACTTTGACCAATACAAAACCATCATTGATGGTACCGGTACAACAAAAACAATGATGGTCAAATATGATTCTGCACCGACCAGTCACATCCTTTTGGAAGGTTTTACATTGCAAAATGCTTCAAGCGAATCAAGCAGTGGCCCTGCTATATATATGCGCGGCAATATGACCCTCAATCGTTGTCATATCATCAACTGCCACGCAACAGGTACCAGCAGCGCTCCGGGAGCTTTGTATATTGACCAAAGTGGCGCTGCTGTGCAAGCCGTTATAAGCAATTGTGTGATAGAATTATGTGAAGGCTATAGTAACGGCGCCATTTACAATAAAGGTGGATTAATTGAGAACTGTATTATCCGCGGATGCAAGGGTTCCAATTTAATCATTCGCAACTCAGCTGGTGTTATTCGCAATTGTTTGATACACAACAACACGACCACTGTTGCTAATTCCAATGGCGCTTTTTATAATGAGAATGGCACATTCTGCAACAATACCATTTGCAACAACTACGCCGGAGGATATGTAGTCTATACCAATTCATCAGGAGTTACCAACAACTGCGTTTTGTGGGAAAACAGATCAGCCGATGGTTTCGGTGATCCTACCAACTATATATCCAGTAGCAGTGCATCGAGCCACAATGTAGCTGACGAAGGTGTAGCAGAAAACAAGTTCCTAAGCCTTTCTTTGGCTGCCAACAACTACGATGCTGCCGGTCCTAATTTCGGCAACCCGACTATATTCGTTGGTGCACCGACCTCTAACGCAGAGATTACGGCTATGCAGAATGCAGACTTCTCGTTAACCGCTGCTTCTACGGCTCTGCTGAACAAAGGAACAAGCACGAACGCGCCAACCACCGACCTCAATGGCACTGCACGTCCTAAACAAAGCGGCCATGATATCGGTTGCTACGAATATGACCCAAAAGCTCCAAGCGTTGCGCTCCAAGGCATACAAATTCTGCAAGATACCCTCTATGTATCCATAGAAGCCTCGGGAGCTTTTGCAGTAACCTACATTCCTCGCAATGCAACCAACAAGCAACTGAATTGGACCATAGACAATACATCTATCGCCACTATCAACGGCGGTCTCGTTACCGGCGTTGCAGTTGGAAAAACCAAAGCACATGTTACTTCTGTTGACGGAGGATTTACCGATGAAGCAGTTGTTGTTATCCGCCCGAAAGCTTATCCGCATGAGGTATTGGATGCTGATGCCAACTACCACATCGAAGATTATACGGTGCCTTCGTTCATCGAATTCCTTGTGGCAAAAGAGAATGCACGTATTGATAGTTTTACCTGTAAGGACTTGAGTATCATCACCGAGAAACTTGCTATATTGGCAGAGAAAAAAGCCGCTCTGAAGAGCAAATACGAGCCATACAACATGATTGCCAATTTCAACGGCGATCCTAAGACCCACATGGCTTTCTGCTGGTTTACCAACCAAGGTGTAACCAACGGTAAGGTTCAGCTGGTAGCAAAGGCTAACGCCAAGGCTTCGGATTTCAACGGATCAGGTGTTATAGAAATCAGCGCTACGGCTACTACCACTAACCCACTTCACTATACACCTATTCAGCCGACCGAGAGTTCCAAATATGATATCTGTACCGCTGCCGGTCTTCCGCGTGACACCCGTTTCACTTATGTCAGTCACAAAGCGCAGGCTACCAATTTGACTCCGGGAACAACTTACAGTTGGCGCGTTGGTTATAACGGTCACTGGAGCGAAATAGCTCAGTTTAAGACACAGCAGACCAACCAACAAGACTTCTCGTTCATCTACATGTCGGATAGCCATATCCAAGATTACGATTATGTTGAAAATGCACGTTGGTGCTCAGAAGCTGCTGTCAAGAACGACAGAGATGTCAACTTCTGCGTCTTCCCGGGTGACTTTGTTGACACAGGTGGCGAGACCAACTCGGAATGGCAATGGGAGCGTTGGTTTGAAGAATCGACCAAACCGGTTATCATGAACATGCCGATTGTGGTAACCGATGGTAACCACGATGATAGCGAGTTGGACAACTACGACTACCACTTCAATACCGATTGGGGTTTCTACAATGGTGCACAAACCAAGCCGCAGTTCAAAGGTATCACCTATAGTTTTGTCTATGGCGATGTACTCTTCTTGGTTTACTCGCTGCAGGACTGGTGGCGTGCAAAAGGTAGTAGCGACAAGAAGATGGTTTCCAGCTATATTACTACCGATATCCATAATTGGTTCAAGGATCAAGTTGCCGCTCACCCGAACACCAAATATCGTGTAACGCTTGCTCACAAAACTATTTTCTCAGGTGCCGGACACCACGTAGATGACGAGACTCCGCTGTTGCGCGAATTGATGTTGCCTATTCTCAAAGAATGTGAGATAGACTTGGCTATTCAGGGCCACGATCACTGCTACGAAATCATCGGTCCAGTCAATCCGGATACACGCACCGTTGTCAATGGCGCTGTCAGTGGCGTTCAAACCGTTTCTTCCGGTGGAGAAAATGCTAACATGACAGGTAAAGCAGGTGGTACGTTCACCACAGACGAAGGTACCGTTTATTTCGTAGGTGCTACTTGCGGTCGTAAACGCTACTCTCCTCGTACCCGCGCTAAATTGGAGGAAGAATATACTACCGATCCAAGCAAATTGTTCGACGGCAAGCACCACAACGTGGCCAACTACTTCGACCTCTTCACCAGTATGTTCGGCCAGCCGGGTGCACCGAGTTACAGTCGCTTCGATGTATCGAGCGACGGTATCGAAATCAAGTCATACAAGACTGACGACAAGGGCAACTCGACACTCTACAACACTGTTAAGATTGTGAACAACAAGCAACGCTCAGTTACCACCGATATAGAGAACGCCCAATCTGAAGAAAATGACACCCAAGGTAAGAAGTTTATCCGCAACGGACAGATGTATATTCGTATCGGAGGTCACACATACAATGTAGTGGGTAAAAGAATAGACTAATTGACAATCAATATTATTCATTTAATTTTAACTATTACAACATGAAACGATTTTTATCTATTTTGACGCTTAGCATGGCAGTGCTGTGCGCGTCAGCAGCCGACAGGTATGTCAAACCGGGCGGCAGTGATAGCAATGATGGTTCGAGTTGGGCTAAAGCCAAAGCGACCATCTCAGCCGCTATCAATGCTTCCGCAGCCGGTGACAACGTACTGATTGCAGCCGGAACTTACAACGAATCCGTAACCGGCAAGAATGGAGTGAACATCCGTGGCGGATACAATCCTTCCACCGGTGCCCGCGACATGGAGAACCTGAAGTCCATCATCGATGCAACAGGTTTGAACAAAAGAGCACTTTCATTCTCTGCTAACTGCACAGCTGTGACTTATGTAGAAGGCCTTATTTTGGAGAATGCAGAGCACACTACAGATGGTGGAGGTGCATACATCCGCGGCAATGTAGTGTTGGACCACTGTACTATCCGCAATTGTAAAGGAGCTGCCGGAGGCGGTATATGTGCTATTGCTGCAAGCGAAAGTGCACCCGCTATGATCAAACAATGTACTATTGAATTGTGTGAATCAACCAGCGATGGTGGTGGTGTCTTCTTGTCTGCCTTTGCTATCATGGATGGTTGTATTGTTCGTGGTTGCGACGGCAAATACGGCGCAGTGGTTGTTGGCAATGACAAGAACAACCCGGGATGTATTGTTCGTAATACGGTCATCCACAACAACTCATGTACCATAGCCGGTTGGCCCGCATCTGCAGGTATATACAACCGAACCGGAGGTATTGTACAAAACTGTACAGTGGTAAACAACTTCACCGATGGTGGAGGTGGTTATACGGGTATTCACTCTGAGTCTCAGGTGCTCAACTCAGTATTCTGGGGCAATAGAACAGTAGAAGGATTTGCAGATCCCGTTAACTATATCGGTTCGAGCAGTAAGAGCTACAATAACTACGCAGACCAAGGTTTGGGTTCGTTCACTAACAAGAACATGTCAACCGACAACACTGCCGCTTCGAGTAGCCCTAAATTTAACAACCCGACCACCTTCATCGGCAAGCCGACTAACGCAGGTGAGATTGCGGCAATGCAGAATGCTGATTTCTCGTTGACAGAGGGGTCATTCCTAATTGACAAAGGTAGAGCCAATATGGCACCGGAGACCGACATCCTCGGCGTAACACGTCCTATTGGTTCGAAACCGGATGTGGGTGCTTATGAGTACGACCCGAACGCTCCTGTGATAGCCGTAACCGGTCTGTCTATCTATGAAGATACTATATTTATCATCCAAGGACAGACAGGCGGCGCATCTCCTATTATCACACCAGCTAAAGCTACCAATAAGCGTCTGACCTGGAGCATTGATAATACCGCAATTGCTACTGTTAGCGCTAATGGAGCTATCACCGGAGTGACAATCGGCGAAACAACTGTACGTGCTACCACTGTGGATGGTAACTACAAGGCCTCTGCGATTGTAGAGATACTCCCTATTCCGCCCACCAAGTTCCCGGACGAGGTGATTGCTGCAGATTCTCTGTATCCGATAGAGAACTACACCGTGCCTTCGTTCATTCCTTTCTGGATTGCTAAAGAGGCAGCACGTATTGATAGTCTCTCAGCCTCAGCAGAAGACATCGCTTCTATTGCAGGTAAGATTGAGAAGCTGAATGGAACTATTGCTCATTTGGTACCGAAGACAGAGCCGTACAATATGGTTGCCAACATCAACGGTGATCCGAAGACCAACATGGCTTTCTGCTGGTTCACCAACGAGGGTGTTACCGAGGGAAAAGTTCAGTTGCTGCCGAAGGCTAATGCTACAGCAGAAGACTTTGCTACCATAAACGGTGTCATTACTATCAATGCCACACCGACTACTACCAAGCCGTTGAACTACGCAGTGTCAACGTCCGGCATCATTACGGCAACACACATGAGTGCAAAACAGAAATTCACTTATGTCAGCCACAAAGCGATGGCGACCAATCTGACTCCGGGAACGACCTATAGTTGGCGTGTGGGATACGATGGTCATTGGAGTGAAATAGCACAGTTTACGACCAAAGAGGCAGAGCAAGGCGAGTTCTCGTTTGTCTATATGACCGATAGCCACATTATGAATCAGGAATATGTGGACCATGCACGTTGGTGTGCGGAGGCAGTTGCCAAGACCGCTCCGGATGCACGTTTCTGTCTCTTCCCCGGTGACTTTGTTGAGACAGGCGAGAGCGGTAACTCTGAGTGGGAATGGGAGCGTTGGTTTGAAGAATCCATCAAACCTGTTATCATGAAGATGCCTATCGTACCAACTGATGGCAACCACGATGATAGCCCTAATCTGAACTACAACTACCACTTCAACACCGACAATGCGTTCAATCAAACCGCTAAGACCAAACCGCAGTTTGATGGTATTACCTATAGTTTTGAATATGGAGATGTACTATTCCTGGTTTACTCGCTCCAGGATTGGTGGCGTGCAAGCGGTAGCGATGCTACAAGTCGCCGTTCAACTTACCTGTCCACTGACCTGAAGAACTGGTTCTATGACCAAGTAGAGTCGCATCCTAATTCCAAATACCGCGTTACGCTATCTCACAAGAATATCTTCTCAGGCTCTGGTCACTCTATTGATGATGAGACTCCGTTGTTCCGTGACGTAATGCTGCCGATCTTTGCAGACTGCCAGATAGATCTGGCCATCCAAGGCCACGACCACTGCTACGAGGTTATCGGCCCGGTAGATCCATGGAAACGCACTGCTATCAGAAGTGCTATCACGGACCTGAGAGACACAACCGTGAATGCAACTACTAATGCTACCGGTAAAGTAGGCGGTACCTATACAACCGATGATGGAACATTGTATTTTATTGGTGCCACCTGCGGACGTAAGCGCTATTCGCCTTATAGCCGCGCTACTATGGATGAGAATTATAAGAAGCACTACGTAGAGAACTACTTTGATCTCTTTACCGGTATGTTCGGTCAGCCGGGAGCGCCATCGTTTACCAAGTTTACCGTGAAGAGCGACTGCATAGAGATTAACTCGTACACTGCAGATAGCAACGGCGATGCAAAGTTGCTGAATACAATGAAAGTGAAACGTACAAAAGAGCACACTCCTCCCACTGCAATTGAGAATGTAGATGGCTACGTTGCACGTAATGGTGAGAAGTTTGTACGCAACGGACAAATGTTCATTCGCATCAACGACAAGACATACAATGTACTTGGCGAGACTATAGAATAAATGTTCAAGCAACAATGATATATATGGGTCATAATGCAGGATGCAACAAGCCTGCATTATGACCAACATATACTGATTTTTAACCCATTTAATTTTAAATTACTAATTACAAACATGAAACGATTGTTTTTACTATTGACAGTCTGCGCATCTGCGTTGTACTCGTCAGCAGCATTCCACTATGTGAAGCCGGACGGCGACAATAGTGCGGATGGAGCAAGTTGGGCGACAGCCAAGAAGACTATTACGGCAGGTATTGGTGTAGCCGCATCGGGCGACAGCGTGCTGGTAGCAGCCGGCACGTACAACGAATCGGTCAGCATGGCTGACGGTGTTGCCATTCTCGGAGGTTACAACGCAGCCACCGGAGAACGTGACATTGAGCTATACGAGTCTATCGTGGATGGTACAGGTATTAGTTCTAACTTGATTGTCAAGTATTCGCCTAACCCAACGGTTCGCATTCTTTTTGAGGGTTTCACCGTTCAGAATGCCAACAATGTCCAATGGGGTTCGCCAACTATCTATCTGCGCGCCAACATAACTATTAACCGCTGTCACATTCGTAATTGCAAAGCGAATGACACAGATACCGGCGCGGGTGCCATCTATATTGATACAAAGGCAGAGACTAATCCACCTGCCATCATCAGCAATTGTCTCATTGAGTTTTGCGAGGGATCGAAGGGTGCGACCGCTATCTACAACAAGGGTGGTATCATTGAGAATTGTATCATCCGCGGTTGCACAGGTCCGAGAAATGTTATCCGCAACTATAACTCAGTAAGTATTGTTCGTAACTGCCTGATATACAACAACACCATTTCGGATACAGGCAGTAGAGGCGCAATTGAGAATAACAAAGGTCTTGTAATCAACAATACTATTTGCAACAACTTGGGCTCTGAATATTCCGGTATCAAGAGCGATAGTGACGGCAAAAACTACAACAACATATTCTGGGGGAACAAAGCTGCCGATGGTTTCGGTGATCCGACCAACTATATATCCAGCAGCAGTGCCTCAAGCCACAATGTAGCTGACGAAGGTGTAGCAGAAGACAAGTTCCTGAGCATCGCCTTGGCTGCTAACAATTTTGCAGCAGACGGCCCTAACTTTAGCAATCCAACTGCATTTGCCGGTGCTCCGACTACTCATGCCGACAGTATTGCTGTGCTGAATGCAGACTTCTCGCTGACCGCAGCTTCTACTGCATTATTGAATCTTGGCGATGCAACTCACGCAACAGAAAAAGACATCAACGGCGTTGAGCGTCCCAAGGGCACCGGTATTGATATCGGTTGCTACGAATATGATCCCAATGCAGCAGTTATTGCATTAAGCGGCGCAAGTATTGTGCAGGATACTATTTGGATCTCCAAAGGTGTTTCCGGCGCATTGACCGTATTGTACACACCGACTAACGCTACCAACAAACGTACCAATTGGACCATGGATGACGAGAGTATCGCAACAATCAGCAATGGTTTGATAACAGGCGTAGAAGTTGGTACCACCGTAGCACGCATGACGACCGAGGAAGGCAACTATACCGATACCGCAGTAGTTGTAATTCGTCCGTGGATATTCCCGAACGAGGTACTGGCTGCCGATACACTCTACAAGATGGGTGAATATACCATTCCTTCGTAC
Source organism: Paludibacteraceae bacterium (assembly GCA_024689005.1). Lineage (GTDB taxonomy): Bacteria > Bacteroidota > Bacteroidia > Bacteroidales > Paludibacteraceae > Colicola. The sequence continues at coordinate 1,029 of JAILDU010000061.1, read as the reverse complement.
ATTGAGTTCCTCGTTGCCAAAGAGGAAGCACGTATCGACAGTTTGACTTGCAAGGACCTGAGCGTCATTGGAGAGAAACTGGCCGCTATGAATGCCATGATCAGTAAACTAAAGAGCAAAGAAGAGCCCTACAACCTGATTGCCAATATCAACGGCGATCCTAAGACTCATATGGGATTCTGCTGGTTCACTAATGGTGGTGTGACAGAAGGAAGTGTACAACTTCTGCCGAAGGCCAATGCCACAGCAGAGGACTTTGCTTCCGCTAACGGAGTAATCACTGTATCGGGAACTGCCACAACTACTGTTCCTCTACACTACACCCCTATTCAGCCGAGCGAGAGTCCTAAGTACGATATCTGTACAGCAGCAGGTCTGCCTCGCAACACTCGCTTCACATATGAGAGCCACAAAGCATTGGCAGAGAACCTGACTCCAGGTACTACCTATAGTTGGCGAGTTGGTTATGAAGGTCACTGGAGTGAGATCGGTCAGTTTAAGACTCAGGCTGAGAACCAAGGTGATTTCTCCTTCCTCTACATGTCTGATAGCCATATTCAGGATGCTGAGTATATCGAGAATGCACGTTGGTGTGCAGATGCCGCCGTTAAGAACGAACAGGATGTCAATTTCTGTCTCTTCCCGGGCGACTTCGTAGATACAGGTGATGAGACCAACTCAGAATGGCAATGGGAGCGTTGGTTCGAAGGAGCGATCAAACCGGTGCTGATGAATATGGCAGTAGTGCCGACAGACGGCAACCACGACGATTCGCCGTTGTGTAACTATGACTACCACTTCAATACCGATTGGGGTTTCTACAATAGCATAGATCGTCCGCTCCAGAACAAACCTCAATTTAAGGGAATCACCTATAGTTTCGTATATGGAGATGTATAGTTCCTGGTTTGTTCGCTGCAAGACTGGTGGCGTGTAGATGGTTCGGAAGAATCGATGAGATCAAGTTACTTCACAACAGATGTTCGTAATTGGTTCTTGGATCAGTGTGCAGCTCATCCGAACACCAAG
>JAILDU010000049.1 GCA_024689005.1 Paludibacteraceae bacterium | reverse complement strand
ACTTCATACCTTCATTCCTTAACTCCTGTAACCCGTCACCCGTCCCCCCCTTATCGAGGGGGTCGGGGTGTTCTTTCACCCGTTCACCCGTTCATTCGTTCAACCATCAATTGACTGTCGATTACGATAACGACCTAGGTGATACCTAGGTGATACCTAGGTTATACCCAGGTTATACCTAGGTTATAAAGCGACTCTTGAGCCACTCTTAAGCCACTCTCGCGCTGTCTTGACCCTGTCTATTAGCCATCTTAACGACATCTGATAACACTTCATCAGCACAAAAAATACTCAAAATAGCGTTTAAATTTGCTCATATCATTTTTTTGTTGTAATTTTGTCGCGTTAAAAATCAATATTATGAAACGTAATCTATTTGCACTCGTTTGTGCTCTTATGACAATTATCCCTATGAACGCAAAATCCTTAGTAGTTTATTTCTCTGCCACAGGTACCACTCGTTCAGCCGCAGAACGCCTGGCAAAGCAGCAGGGCGCAACCCTGTGGGAGATAGAAGCCGCAGAACCTTATTCTGCCGCAGATCTCGATTGGCGCAACGAACAATCGCGTTCTTCGCTCGAGATGAAAGATCCGGAGGCGCGTCCCACTATTAAACAATGTACGGACGTGCGCGCGTACGAGACCATCTACGTCGGATTTCCTATTTGGTGGGGTATTTGCCCGCGCATCATCAATTCGTGGATCGACAACAATCTGCCGCAACTGGAAGGCAAAAAGCTTATTCCGTTCGCTACCAGCGGTTCGAGCGGCATAGAGGACGCGGAGAAATACCTGCGTAAGACTTATCCGTCGCTTAATTGGCAAAAAGGACAGTTACTTAACAAACGATAAAAGATGAAACGTACTTATTCCCGCTGGTGTAGCGTTGCGCTAATCACCACCATCTACGTGCTTGCCGCCGTGGCAGGAGTGTTGCTCTATGTCTATCTGTGCAACGGAGCCAATCCTTTGGTTAGCAACCCGATAGTCGGTATCTTCTGTGCTGATGTACTCGCAACTATCATTGTTTGGGGGTTCGGGCTGCTCTATGAGAATGTCTCGGTCTATGATCCGTATTGGAGCGTTTTCCCGCCGGTTGCTTTCCTCATCTGGGCGATTTACACCAATACATGGACACTTCCGGTTATTCTACTCTTAATCGCTTCGTGGTATTGGGGGGGGCGACTCACACGCAACTGGGTCATCACTTTCAAGGGAATAGCACACGAAGATTGGCGTTATACCAAGTATCGCAGTCTCCATCCGGCGCTCTTCCATTTGATCAATTTCGGCGGGTTGAATATGATACCGACACTCGTGGTCTTTGCTGCCATGATACCGGGATTCCAACTCTTCCAATCACCGGCAGCCGGCACGCTGTCACCACTCAGTATCGCTCTGCTGTTCTTCGGATTCATCGTTTGCATCGCTTCAGCTACCATACAACTTATTGCAGACAAGCAGATCCACGACTTCCGTGCGGCCAATCCCGGCAAATACTGCAATGTGGGCCTTTGGAAACATGGCCGTCATCCGAATTATTTTGGAGAGATTCAGTTCTGGTGGGGCATTTGGATCATGTATGCCGCTGTCAACGGACTTGATTGGCGCATCTGCGGCGCGATTGCCATGACAGGGCTCTTCCTCGGTATCAGCATTCCGCTGATGGAGAAAAGACAATTGGCCAATAAGCCGGGCTATGCCGACTATCGCCAGCAAACACGCATACTTATCTAATCAGAATATGAAAACACTATCCCTTTTCGCTGCTGTGCTCTGCGCCATTCCCTTGTTGGGCGAAAACGGAGCACTGAACGGCCGGTTCTCGGTGGACACCGCAGGACATCAGATAGTCTTCTCGCAAGGCAATCTGCAATATAATCCGTCATCCGCCCAATGGAAGTTTGCTGACAACCAAAACGACTTTATCGGGTTCGACAATGCCAATATAACGGACACTTACGAAGGCTGGATAGATTTGTTCAGTTGGGGCACAGGCAACCAACCGGCGCAACTTACCAAAAATGATGAATTCGTCGATTGGGGCGCTAATATCATAGAAAACGGCGGTAAAGCGGATAGTATATGGCGCTCGTTGTCTTACGAGGAATGGCAATACATGCTCTTCAAACGTGAGCGTGCTGCAGAACTGGTAGCAAAGGGTAGAGTAAATGGCGTGAACGGTTTGTTCCTCATGCCTGATGATTGGGACCCGAATGACACACTCTGCATAACCGACACTCCTAAATATGCAGACAATATTATTGATTCCGCACAATGGATGTCATGGGAAGAGAAAGGCGCAGTTTTTTTGCCTGCTTGTGGTTGTAGATTAGGAAAAAATGTCACCAACGTTTATGATGAGTGCAATTATTGGGCAGACACTACCTCTTTCAGGCGCGAATTGCGTGTGACAGAAGATAATAGCAATTCACCTATAGCCATAGTTTATGGTTCTAATCTTACAGTTAATTTGGCTATGTCTGTTCGACTCGCGCAAGACTATATTGATCCGCTTTCTGTGCGTCAAACATGCGAAGAACACAGAGAGATAACTAGCAAATATATTCGCAACGGACAGCTACTCATCATACGAAATAATCGCACTTATAACGCGCAAGGAATAGAAATCAAATAAAATATTCGATTCTGCTTGCTTGTTTGGCACGGTATTTGCATGCTTAGCCGCGTGCAAAATCGTAAAACAAATAGTATCATTCTGCTCTTGTTGGTAATAGCAACACCGCTGATGGCACGCAAAAAGCCCGTTGTGCCGGATTCGTTGCAGCGACTTGAGTACGAAATAAACGGTGTGCCGTTCTCCATGCAACGTGTGGAGGGCGGTTCATTTATGATGGGCGCTACTTGGGAACAATCAGATCGTGACATCTACACCAACAAACCCGCCCATTTGGTTTTCTTGTCGCCGTATTACATAGCGACAACCGAAGTGACTAATGCTTTATGGCGTGCCGTAATGCCCGAACGCGAGACGCTGAACCCGCGCGGCTATCCCACCAACCCGATGTCGTACGTAACATGGCACGATTGCCAAGAGTTCGTACGCCGTCTGGATAGCCTGACAGGCATGCCGTTCCGTTTGCCCACAGAGGCACAATGGGAATACGCGGCACGAGGCGGACAACAAATGAAGGAGACGCGCTTTGCAGGCAGTGCTATTGCAGATAGCGTGGGGTGGACTTACCCGTGTGCTGGCAACTGGACGCATCCCGTAGCACGCAAGCAACCTAACGAATTAGGTCTATACGACATGACAGGCAATGTATCTGAGTGGTGTGAAGACCGCTACGGACCATATCAGCAGTACGTTCAACCTGACCCGTGCGGATCGGATACCGGCACATTCCGCATAGCACGAGGCGGCAGTTATGACGACTGTGTGGCCAATAGCCATTTGTCAGTACGGCGGTGGTTCGCACCGGAAACATCTGCCGGATACATAGGCTTTCGTTTGGCATTGACTCTGCCTGACGATCCGACTATCCAGGTCGTCCCGGAGGAACCGCCATTGACTCGCACACTGAGCGTCAAAGGCAAACGTATCCGCTTTATCTACGTACCGTCTAAGACACAGAATGAACGCGCATATTATATCTCAGATGAGATTAACAATTCGTTTTGGGAGAAAAACCGCGACCGTTTGTGGCAAGAAGGCGCTTGTGAGGCCACAGAAGCTGAAGTGGACACTGCTATCCAACGCGGATTATTCATCACTCAGCAACGCAAGCAAAAACATTGGGAGCGTGACACACATAGCATTCAGCAGCATCGCAAAATGACTAAACGTGCGAGCCCATGGACAGACCTGCTTGGCATTCGAGTTCAGGAAACAGAAGATCCAGTTCTAAAACAATATGCAACCGAACCGCCCAAGAAAAAGACTCTCAGATTGGTCATTCATCTTCACTAACGCGCGTGCGCATATGCATATATAATGTACGTACGTGCGGTAATGCGCGCGCGAGAGATAGAAAGCGCATAGAGGGCATTTATTTGCGTTCTGAGCGCTTTTGCTATTTCTACCGACATACCTCCGAAAAACACATAAAATGCAAAAATTTTGAATTTAAATAGCCAAATATTTGTATATGTCATTTTTTTTGCGTACTTTTGCAGCCGCAAAAGGTGCAAATAAAACAAACCACAATATACAATGGAAGAAAACAACGAATTGATTCAAAACGATCACATCATTCCGGTGAAGATTGACGAGGAAATGAAATCCTCGTACATCGACTACTCAATGAGCGTGATCGTATCGCGTGCGTTGCCTGATGTGCGCGATGGTTTCAAACCGGTACACCGCCGCGTGCTGTTCGGTATGAACGAGCTGGGTAACACCAGCGACAAACCGACAAAGAAGAGTGCCCGTATCGTCGGTGAAGTAATGGGTAAGTATCACCCGCATGGTGATAGTTCAATCTACGGCACATTAGTTCGTATGGCACAGCCGTGGGCTATGCGTTATTGCCTCGTGGATGGTCAAGGTAACTTCGGTTCTGTGGACGGAGATGGCGCAGCTGCTATGCGTTACACGGAGGCTCGTTTGAGCAAACTGGCCGAAGAAATGCTCCGCGATATAGAGAAAGATACCGTTGATATGCAGAACAACTTCGACGACTCACTCAAGGAGCCGGTCGTTCTGCCTTGCCGTTTCCCTAACTTATTGGTCAACGGAGCAAGCGGTATTGCCGTTGGTATGGCTACCAACATGCCGACACACAACCTGGGAGAAGTAATCGATGGTTGTTGCGCATATATAGACAATATCAAAGCACGCATGCACGATGCGAGCATAGAAGATATTACGGTAGAGCAACTCATGGAGTTCGTCAAGGCTCCTGATTTCCCGACCGGTGGTACTATTTACGGATATCAGGGCGTTCGCGATGCCTTTGAGACAGGACGCGGACGTATCATCATCCGTAGTAATGCCGACATCGAGACCGATGACAACGGACGTGAGCGTATCATCATCACCGAACTGCCCTATGGCGTTGTCAAGAGCGATCTGGTGAAGAATATTGCAGAACTCGTCAGCGACAAGAAGATAGAGGGCATTGCAGACATCAACGACCACTCCAAACGTGATATACGTATTGTAGTTGAGGTGAAGCGCGACGCAAATGCACAGGTGGTTCTCAATAAGTTGTATAAGTTCACCGCACTCCAGTCAAGTTTCGCTGTTAACAATATCGCGCTGGTCAAGGGACGTCCTATGCTCTTGAACCTCAAGCAACTGATCGGCAACTTCATCGAGCACCGAATGGACGTCGTTACACGCCGCACACGCTTCGAATTGAAGAAAGCAGAGGAGAAAGCACATATTTTGGAAGGCTTGATCATTGCTGTTGATAATATCGATGAGGTTGTTAAGATTATTCGTGCCAGCCGCACTCCGGCTGATGCGCAAGCTAACTTGGAGAAGCGATTCAATCTGGATAACTTGCAGTCAAAAGCTATCGTGGATATGCGTCTGTCGGCTCTAACTGGCCTGCGTATCGATGAATTGAAGCAAGAATATGCAGAAATAGAGAAATTAATAGCTCACTTGAACGAGTTGTTGGCTAACGAGGAAATGCGCTACGATCTGATTAACACCGAATTGGTAGAAATCAAAGACAAATATGCAGATGAACGCCGTACTAAGATCGTCAAGATGGCTACTGAATTCAATCCGGAAGATATGTACGCCGACGACGAGATGGTTATTACTATCTCCCACTTGGGCTACATCAAGCGTACTCCGTTGACTGAGTTCCGCCAGCAGACACGTGGCGGTATCGGTTCTAAAGCCGGCAGCGCACGCGACCAGGACTTCATTGAGAAGGTTTACCAGGCTTCTATGCACTCCACAATGATGTTCTTTACTGAGATGGGACGCCTCTATTGGCAAAAAGTATATGAACTGCCGGAGGGCAACAGACAGTCTAAGGGTCGTGCTATCCAAAACATGATAAATCTCCAAAAGGGAGACAAGATACGTACCTGTATCAACGTCAAAGGACTGAATGATGCAGAATATGTACAAAACCACTATCTCATCTTCGTTACCAAGAATGGTTTGATGAAGAAGACGACTCTCGAAGCATACAGCCGTCCGCGTGCTAATGGTATTATTGCACTCGGCATGCGCGAAGGAGATGAATTGATTGCGGTTACATTGACCGACGGACAAAGCGAAATGCTCGTCGCATCTTACAATGGTAAGGTATGCCGCTTTAACGAAGGGGGCGTTCGTCCGATGGGACGTGGAGCTACCGGTGTTAAGGCTATTACATTGGAGGAAGACGGCAAGGATTTCGTGATTGGCACGGTTTGTGTAGAGAAGGGTACAGACAAGACTATTCTCGTTATCTCGGAGAAGGGCTTTGGTAAGCGCACTCCGGTGGACGATGAAGAGGGCAATCCGATCTACCGCGTGACCAAACGTGGCGGCAAGGGTGTAAAAACCATCTCTATAACCGAGAAGACAGGACAACTCATCGGTATCGAAGCGGTAACTGACGAAGATGACCTGATGTTGATGACCAAGTCCGGAACGGCTATCCGCATGGATATTTCCACCATCCGCCAGACAGGACGCGCTGCACAAGGTGTCAAACTTATCGAACTGCAGAAACGTAACGACTCGCTCGTCAGCGGTTGCATCGTTCCTAAAGAAGATGAGTGCGATGAGATGAATGAGAATAATGAAGATAATCAAGATAATAACAACGAAAACCAAGAGTAATATGAAACGTACACTGTTTTTCGCAGCTCTTGTGCTGATAAGCGCCGGCTGCATTGCTCAAAAGAATCCCGCCATCAAAAAAGCTAAAAGCTATATGTTGGCCGAAACCCCTGATTTTGCTGCTGCTCGTGCTTCCATGGCTGAAGCATTCAAAACCGAGCAAACTGCAGAAGCGTACTACTGGGCCGGTATGATCGGATACAAAGAACTGGCGCAGGAGAACTACAACCAACTGCTCGGCAAGGGTGCTAACCAAGCTGTTGCTGGCAAAGCAGTTGAGGAGAGCTACAACTATTGGCTTACTGCTGACTCATTGGCAATGATCCCAACTCTCGACAAGAAAGGACGTGAAGTAGTGGATCAGAAGACCCGCAACAACATCGTAAAGAACATGTTGGAGTACTACAAAAACCAAGAATTGGTTAAGTATGGTATCTATCTCAACGAGCAGAAAGACTATGTCGGTGCTTACAAT
>JAILDU010000034.1 GCA_024689005.1 Paludibacteraceae bacterium | reverse complement strand
ACTATGACGAAAAAAGACGAGACATATATATTTAGTAAAACAGGAAAACGTTTTGTGGGAGTTGAAGTAATGACAAGTGTCATGTTATTTTTACTATATAGTGTAATGTTTGTATGGATGTATGTAAAATCACCGCCATCCTACATATTCTTACTATTAATAGCAGTATTTGCATTGGGATTTCCCGCTTTTCTGTTGTACTGCCGCTATTACTTTATGAAATATGATGAACCGACTATTTTTTCAATAAACATAAAAGAAAAATCATTTACATACCAGCGAGAAGATAAAAAAGTCGTATTCCATGCAAATGAGATAGCAGAGTGGTGGCGATATCGTTATGGACCTGTATCTGGTGATCCTATGGTACAAATACTTGAATTTCGACTAAAAAACGGAGAAAGTGTATTTGTAAGCAATGATGCAGATAATATAAGATTTGTTTTATACAAAAACAAAGAGATTTTAGAATTGCCCGAAGAAGAAGATGCATACGCATTGTGGCGTCTATATTCTTTGCTAAAGAGAATATTGCCAAAACGCTAATAATCAGTCTGTTTTTTCATTGTAAGTACGAAGAATAATCACACGATAGGAATGTTGCTGGTTGCGGTCATAATGGGAGAACTAAACAAACGGGGCTACTTTGAAGGTTGTCGTTTGTTCCCATAAAACGGATTGATTTTCCAGAGTGGCGTGAGAGTGGCTGATTGACTCACGTTAGTCTTGGGGACTGGGAAGAAAACACATTTGAGGAAAATTTAGAAAAGTGGCATGTGTATTTGCATATGTTACTTTTTTTGCACCTTCGACCAACTATCATAAAGCGATCTTTCGAAAGTAAGGTCGCACTATCTTGCAAGCAAATTCTTTTGCCAAATAATCTTAAATTATGCAAACATATTTAATTTTCTTTGTTAAAATCTTGCAGATTTGGAGAATTTGTAGTACCTTTGCAGCCGAATTGAAAATTGTGTTTATTATTTAATCCTTATACTGACGTGTCTGAAACTAAATACGAAAGCAAAATAACCTCTGCTCCCTGCCCTGCGGAGCAGATTTATCGTGTGCTCAGCGACCTGCAGAATATAGAACGTGTCCGCGACATGATTCCGCAGGACAAAATCCAGGAGATGGAGATTTCTTCCGATGCCATCCGAATCAAAGTGGACGGGTTGGCACAAAAAATCACTATAGCAATCGTTGATCGTATTCTCAACGATACGGTTAAATTTGGCCTGGAAGGCATTCCGATGAATGCTAATCTTTGGATCCAACTCAAAGAGATTGCTCCGACTGACACACGAATCAAACTGACCATCAAAGCAGACATTCCTATGATGTTCCGCATGATGATTGGCAACAAACTTCAACAGGGACTCGACCAAGCGGCAGAAATGCTCGCGCAGTTCCCATATGCTCAATGGCAATAAGACGATGTTCCCCTGTGGGAACCAATTATAACTATTTAACGTGACTTTGTCTCATTTCAACTCGTAAGATGAAAACACCTCGTATCCATCGTGAAGGCCGCAGATTGGTTTTTGGAACCGCACTTGCGCTTTTTGTTATTAATGTGCCTGTTTATATGTATGTGCACCCACATTGGGTTTCCGCTATTACACTCATCTTGGCTGCTCTGTTGCTGGTCTTTGTTGCCTATTTCTTTCGCAATCCGGTACGTGTACTCGAAGTGGATGACCCGAATTTTATCATTGCGCCGGCTGACGGACGCGTCGTAGTAATCGAACCGACAGACGAAAATGAGTATTTTCATGAGCGTAAACTGCAAGTGTCTATTTTCATGTCGCCGTTCAACGTTCATGCCAATTGGTACCCTATAGAAGGAACAGTACTGGTCTCAGAGCATCAAAAAGGTCGCCACAAAGGTGCTTGGCTGCCTAAGTCCAGTACGGAAAACGAACGCTCGCTTGTCGTCATCGAGACTCCATCTAAGGTGCAAATAGCTGTGCGACAAATAGCAGGTGCTATGGCGAGAAGAATCGTCACTTATGCTAAACCCGGCCACTTCGCACACCGAAACACACACCTCGGCTTCATTAAACTTGGCTCACGAGTGGACATGTATCTGCCTCTTGATACGGAGATGTTTGTAGAAGTGGGAGAACCCGTTCGCGGCAACGAAACTATACTAGCCCGCTTGACCGATGAGAAATAAAAAAACAACAATAATTAATAAACCAACAAATAATACGAATCACCATGAATAAGTTTGAAGAATTGTTCGCACAGTATCCTTGCCCGTTTACGGATGAGCAGGTAAAAGCTCAAGTATCTGATATTCAGAGCGCCCATTTCGCAGAGAATAATAATGTTGAGGTGTGGAAACAATGTCTCAGCCAGATAGACTACACTACGCTGAGCGCTGACGATACGATAGCTAAGGTGGAAGGAATGGCCAAGGCCGTTAACGATTTTCCTAAAGCATTTCCGGGTATTCCTAACGTTGCTGCTATATGCGTCTATCCGGCTATGGCAGAATATGTGCGCGAAGCACTCAACGATCCGAAATTCAATATCGCTTGCTGTTGCGCAGGTTTTCCCGCTGCTCAAACCTTCCCCGAAATCAAAGTAGCAGAAACTGCCATGGCTCTCAAATGCGGCGCCACCGAAGTGGACATCGTTCTTTCTGTTGGTAAGTTCCTCGAAGGACGTTATCAGGATTGCTACGACGAAATCAATGAGATTAAGGCCGTTTGCGGAGAACATCACCTGAAGGTGATTCTCGAAACCGGGCTTCTCAAAACAGCAGAGAACATTTGGAAAGCATCTATCCTCGCAATGGCAGCCGGAGCCGACTTTATCAAAACATCAACCGGCAAAATCAGCGTGAATGCCACACCGGAAGCTACCTTCGTTATGTGCCATGCCATCAAGGCTTGGCTCGACAAGACGGGTGAAAAGAAATGCTACAAACCCGCGGGTGGAGTCAGCACTACCGAAGATGCTGTTCTTCACTATACGCTTGTCAAGGAGATTCTTGGCAAGGAGTGGCTCAACAACGAATGTTTCCGCTTCGGTGCCAGCCGATTGGCAAACAACCTCCTCTCAAGCATCGTTGGCAAAGAGACTAAGTTCTTCTAAGGTATCCTTCCTTTATCCGGTCAGACAAAAAACGTGGAGCTTTGCCCCACGCTTTTTTGTCTTTCATGTTATCAAATATAACATTTATTAAGATTTTTAGTGCGAAAATTTTGGAGTTTCAAAAAAAAGAGCTATCTTTGCACCGTTTTTTTAATCATTTTTTAAGATGGAGCAAAAAAATATACCTATTGTTGATTGCCCTTACGGCGATTACATGATTGGTGATGCCAGCGGAAAACTAATGAACCAATACGGGCGTTACCCATGTAAGATTATGTGTGGCGTATATGCCCTTTTAGTTCGTGGTACAGCTCATGCTACCATCAATATGACCGAATACGATTTCAAGGCTAACGATGTTCTCTTGTTGGAACCCGGTAGTTTCTTGCTAATTCGTGAGTTCTCCAATGACGCACTCGTCTATTGGGTTGTTTTTGCCAGCAAATTCTTGGATAAACATACATTTGATATCCGCATGTCCACGCAGGCAATGCAGATTCATTCGCCTATTATCAGCGTGAGTGACGAACAGGCAAAAGTGCTTTGCCATTTCTATGACACGTTGGTCATGGCTCTCAATGCACAGCCCACCATGCTCGATAGCGAGAAAATGGTCCACATATTCAATCTCTTGCAAAGCAGTTATGCCAAGTATGCGCGTGAACAAGAGAAGGCAGGACAATCCAGAGCATCTGTTGACAGGAAGATGGAATTGTACCAAGAGTACTGCAATCTTGTGTTGAAGCATTACCACGAATGGCATAGAGTGGCAGATTATGCTAAGGCAATGAGTCTGACCATGCCGCACTTATGTTCTTCCATTAGTGCTGTCGGACCGCATACTGCTGCCGAACTGCTTGCTGATGCCTTGCTCACAGATGCAAAATCCCAACTCAAATTGACTACTACTCCTATCAAGGAGATCTCACAAAGTCTCGGTTTTGACAACGTGGCTTTCTTCAACAGATTCTTCAAAGCTCATGTCGGTGTTACGCCTAAAAGCTATAGACAGAATAAGATTTAGCAAATATCAATGCTACGCGCGTGCAAGCGCGCGATGTATAATAATGATGTATTAGTAAAGAAAGGACATTAGCAGAGAGAACTAATACTGAAGATTAATAAACTTAGAAGAGGAATAAAAAAGGACGCTGATTTAGCGTCCTTTATACATATCTTCGTAATATTTTTCATATTCTCCGCTGGTGATATTGTCCATCCATTCTTGATTGTCCAAATACCATCTAACGGTACGTTCTATACCTTCTTCGAATTGCAAACTGGGTTCCCATCCTAATTCGCGCTGCAGTTTGGTACTATCTATAGCATATCGCATATCGTGCCCTGCGCGATCTGTCACAAAAGTGATAAGATCCAAATCTGCGCCTTCCGGCCGGCCGAGAATTCGATCAACGGTTTTTATGACTGTTTTGATTATATCTATATTCTTCCATTCATTGAAGCCGCCGATATTGTATGTTTCTGCTACGTTGCCTTTGTGGAAGATGAGATCGATAGCACGTGCATGGTCTTCTACGAATAGCCAATCGCGTACATTCTCTCCTTTACCATATACGGGAAGTGGTTTGCGATGACGGATATTATTGATAAACAGAGGAATTAGTTTTTCCGGGAATTGATATGGCCCATAATTGTTAGAGCAGTTAGTTACTATTGTCGGCATGCCATACGTATCATGGAATGCACGCACAAAATGGTCACTTGATGCCTTGCTGGCAGAATATGGAGAGTGCGGATTATATTTGGTTGTCTCATAGAAGAAGTCTCTGCCATATGCCAGATGATGTTCTCCACTGGAAGCCTTAGTGGTGAAAGGCGGCTCTATTCCTTCCGGATCAGTCATTTCCAATGCTCCATATACCTCATCGGTAGAGATATGGTAGAAGCGCTTACCTTCGTATTTTTCCGGTAGCGACTCCCAATATAGTTTAGCAGCTTGCAGCATAGACAATGTGCCCATCACATTAGTGCGAGCAAAAGTGAACGGATCTTTGATGCTGCGATCCACATGACTCTCCGCAGCCAAATGGATGATACCGGATACTTTCTCTTCTTGCATCAATGCAAAAATAGTATCAAAATCACATATGTCAGCACGAACAAAGCGATAATTCGGCTTGTTCTCTATGTCTTTGAGATTGGCCAAGTTGCCTGCATAAGTCAATTTGTCCACATTGATGATGCGGTAGTCCGGATACTTGTTAACGAATAGGCGCACAACATGGCTGCCGATAAAGCCGGCTCCGCCGGTGATGATGATGGATTTCATATCGGATGATTTTTTGTTTTCGTTTATAATACGTATCTAATTTGTTTGAAGTGATAAGTGTGGGTTTCTCCAGTCTCGTCTTGTAGCACTAATTCGCCGGATGGAAGTACGTCCACTATTCTTGCCATGAATGTGCCTTTAGTACCTTTTGGAGCATTCATTGTCGGGGCTATATTTACGTCGCGTTCTACAAACGGCCATGGTCCGCCTTTGCCACGATACAGAATCTGTTTGTACCTTTCCCATATAATCATGTGCGGTTGGCTCAGTACTTGCTGCACTTCGCTGTACAGGGCTTCCATTAATTCGTCTATGTTAAAATCCTTCTGTTCTCCTGATACGGACTTGCAGACGGTTTTTATTGATACGGGGTTTGGCGCTGTCGAGTGCCACTTCGTTTGGTTGACATTCAGTCCTATGCCGGCTATTGCGTGTTGCATCTTGTTGCCGCATAGACGTCCTTCTATCAGCATGCCCGCCAGTTTGTGGTCTTTGTAGTACAAGTCATTTGGCCATTTGACAGTCAAGTCTTGTGTACCGAATCCGGGATTCTCTTGAGCCCATTGGAGTGACAAGTGGTTGGCAGCATGCTGTTTGACCTCTTTTTCAATGATATTGGCTACGACTTGATGCAGAGCCACACTGACCGCCACAGTCAAGTAGAATGGTTCATCTTCCGGTGGTAGCAGGATAGAGCACAACAGGTTTTTTCCTCTCTCGCTCTCCCAACTATTGCCCGTTTGTCCGCGTCCGGCTGTTTGGAAATCCGCCCGAAGATACTTTTCTCCTTCCGGCCATGCCCCATTAGCGAGCATTTCGAGCAAGAGAGTGTTGGTACTATTGGTTTCGGCTATATACATCAAGCAGATAATCTTGTATTACAGATTGTATCTTTTTAGCTTTTCCGGGTGCGCTACTAACAAGTATGGAAAAGACCCATTGATCTCCATTCGGCATGTCAATATATCCGGCAAAGTTTTTAGTACCTGATATCGTGCCGCTCTTTGCATGAATGCGTCCCTGTAAAGGAGTGTCAGGGCATAAGTTTTTGATGGTTCCGCTCACTCCGCTGACAGGAAGTGAAGCCATCCATGCCTCAGCATTTTTGCTATGAGCCATGTAGTTGAGGACCTGTACAAAGGTCTTGGCACTGACCGCATCCTGTGGCGCCAAACCGCAGCCATCCTTAATGATAGCTGACCCGACATCCACTCCCTTGCGACGCCAGAAGTCGCGTACTACATCTTGGCTGGCATGTATTGTACCCGGCAATCCGTATCGGGTTCCTAAATAGCGGAACAAGGATTCCGCAAAGAGATTGTTGCTATTAATATTTGTCTCTTTGACCAATTCCCGTAAGGGTTGTGACCAATGCGTGTAGAGCACATTTCGTGGCGGAATGAGTCCGTTATAATCAGCTTCAAAGCCTGCATCTCGACCAACTTTGATACCTGCATCGCGCAGACGAGCAGTCAAGTGTTGAGCCAGGAGCAATCCCGGATTAGGCAAATCTCCTTTGAGTCCGAATGTACCTTGATTGCTTGGGACAGATCCGCTCAGATAGCGTTCTCGACTCAAGGGCATACCGCTTACGAAAGCCCCATCATAATTGATTTTGCTACAACGAATATGGTTGATGAAGTGGATGCCTTCTACTTTTGGTTCAGTGCCAACCACAGTAGCCAACGAACCCACTTCGCCGCTTTTGAGGACGATGTTCATGGTATTGCCGTAGTAGTTGATTCCAAAGATCCCGGGAGCATAATAGTTGCCGGCATCTTCACACAGCCACGAAGGATTGACTGCAGCAGCATCCAACATGGTCATATCGGCAATGACAGCTCCTTCAATACGTGTTATGCCGGCATCTCGAATAGCTCTAACCCATTGATCCAGGAAGCCGTTTTTGCCTTTCCAACCTAATGAAGGGTCACAATTACCATGAATATAGAGGTCACCCTGTAAAACACCATTTTCTACCGGACAACTATATTCCAATGTGGTTTTAAAACGATAGTTGCTGCCAAGCAGTTCGAGAGCGGCTCCCGTAGTCAGCAATTTCATGACGCTGGCAGGTGGCACAACGTAATCCGGACGATATGAATCAATAATCTCGCCCGTGGTCATATTCTGTACTAAGACAGACATATTGGATTGTCCGGTAATAGGATGTTCGGTCAGCAAAGTGACCGCCAATAATATGGAGGTAAGTAAATGCATGAACAAAACTAATTACAAGCGATAGCAAAAGCTGACGTGCCAACCCCATTCCCACATATGTTGGCCATTAACCTTGGACTGCTTGATCAGGTTATTTAGTCCAAAATCGTAGCCACCCTTGAGGCGGTAACGATCCCATTCAAATCCCATACCGACACCCATTTGAACGTTAGTGTGTTTGAGGTCCTCTGCCATTCTGTCATATTTGGAGGTATGAATACCTTGCGATTCCATCCATATTCGCGTAACATCGCTCAAATGCGGTTGGATGTAATCTGTTTCAGCAAGACCTATATTGAACTGTGGTCCACCGAAGAAGAACATGTTCAGTTGTTGCCAAAGAGGAATCGTATAATAGCAACGTACGGGAATAGTGATGTTATGTTCCAAAACGCGGTGTTGGAGATATTCTACTTGCAAAGAAGGGGCATCCACTGAGCGCCAATGTTGTTGTTGGCGACCATAGAGAATGGTATAGAGAACACCTGTTTCGATGCTAAAATGTTTGGGTAGACGAAAATCGAATGTAGCTCCGATGCGTGCGCCATGGAGATACATGTCCGGAAAACTCAGGTTCTTGGTGCGTTGTTGGTTTTGTGCAAAGCCAACTTCAATACGATAATCAACACCAAAATGATACTCTTCCTCAACCTTCTCTTTGTGAGTCGGGTCAAAGAAAGAGTTGTCTGCTATCTGTGTATCCGGTTTGCGTACATCTTGTGCGCGTGCAGCCGACATTCCTGCACAGAGCAGGATGAGTGGAATAAGTAATTTCTTCATAATAAGTGGAGCTAGCGGGAGTCGAACCCGCGTCCAAACAAGGAACGTATATGCTTTCTACACGTTTATCTTGGCCTTCATTTTCGTCCGCCGGCAAGACCCAAGCCACCAACCAACGGCTTATCTGCTAAGTTTTCGGTATCGTATCGCAGCCTGCGACACCTATTCTGTGCATTTCCGCGCCGCTATACCCATTCAGCCCACAGACTCGGCTTGGAGCGACGTCTCGTTCAGGCACCTGGTGCCCGAATAATGCGATCTACTATACTTCGATCAAGCAGCGAGAGCTACAGTATTGTTGCCAGTTAGTTTTTGAAGCGAGATTTACGAGCATTGCCTCATTGCTCGACGTGCTTACATAGGCGCTCTACCTGCTGTCAAAACCAGATAGCCCCTTGCGTTCGATAGGGAACGCTAAATAAAATTGCGTGCAAAATTACTGTTTTTTTTGCACATATCAAAATTTTTTAGTACTTTTGCCGCGTTTTTTGACAAAAATGATAGTGCAATGGCTATTGAGATTCGCAAAATAGAGACCAGAAGCGGCTTGCGCAAGTTCATTGAGTTTGCCAACCGTCTGTATAAAGATTGTCCATATTATTGTCCTCCGTTGTTCTTCGACGAAATGAATTGCTTCGACAAAAAGCATAATCCAGCCTTGGAGGTGAGTGATTTTCAACTATGGATGGCGTACCGTGACGGAGAAGAAGTGGGACGAATTGCCGGTATCATCAATCACAAGGCCAACGAGAAATGGGGTTTTAAGCATGTTCGGTTCGGCTGGTTTGATTTTATTGATGATTTGGAGGTAAGCAAGGCTCTTTTGGATACCGTAGCAGAATGGGGTAAGGAGCATGGGATGGACGCCCTGAACGGCCCTGTCGGTTTTACCGACTTTGATCATGAAGGTTTGCTATTGGAGGGATATGAATACTTGGCGCCGATGGCATCGCTATACAACTATCCTTACTACGTAAGGCATATGGATGCGTACGGGTTGGTAAAGGAAGCAGACTGGATAGAGATCCAGGTTTATCCGGACGGCATACCTGAGCGTATCAATCGTGTAGCAGAGATAGTCAAGCAGCGTTCGCATGTGCGCGTGGATAAAGTAAAGAACGCACGCGAGTTGGTTCGGAAATATGGTATCTCCTATATGGATGTCATAGACGAGGCATACCAGAAATTATACAATTTCCAGCCCATGACGGATAAACAGAAGCACTATTATAAGAATATGTATTTTCCTATGCTCAACTTTGATTTCGTTACGGTAGTAGTGAATGAGAAAGAAGAGATAGTGGGTGTGGGATTGGGAATGCCGAATATATCCGAAGCACTACGTAAGTGCGGTGGTCATTTGTTCCCGTTCGGCTGGTATCATATTCTCAAAGCGCTGAAAGCCAAGAAGATGGAGGCAATAGACCTTCTTTTGATAGCAGTACGCCCGGATTATCAGGGAACCGGAGTCAATTCGTTGTTCTTCCAAGATCAGATACCTCTCATGGCTAAGTATGGAGTTAAGCGTCTGGAGACGACATCAATCCTGGAGACCAATACGAAGAATATAGCAAATTTCACTCAGTTGCCTCATAAGCAGCACAAGCGCCGTCGTGCGTATATTAAGCCAATAGCGTGAAACGTAAGTCTCCATATGAGCAGGCATTGGAACGGCTCAACGAGTATATAGAGAGTCGTAACATGCGGCATACTCCGGAGCGCGAGATAGTCTTGCAGTTGATATTTGAATTACCGCCGTTCTTTACAGCCAAGGAACTGGAAGAAAAGTGCAAAGCGGAGCGTTTGACGCGAGGGACGGTGTATAACACGCTGGATCTGCTAATTTCGGCACAGATTTTGCGGGGAGTACACAGGTTGCAAGGCAACCATGCTACGGAATACGAGGTGATAGTGGACACTCAACCGCATATGTGGGTAATATGCCAAAAGTGCGGGCGTATCTTTGATATGAAGGACAAAGCAATAGAACGCATCATTATGGAGCGTAAGTATACCAATTTTGAAGTGTCTCACTTTTCGCTTGTAGTATATGGCAAATGTAAGGCGTGCCGCGCAACTAAAGCCGGTAGATATTCGCCTAAGAGCACGCCGAAATAAACTAAAAATCAAACAATTATGGCATCAAGCATATATTGGATTCTGTTTGGAGGAATCGCGTTGGCAAGTTGGATAGTATCCGCTTCGCTCAAGAATAAGTTTAAACGTTATAGTCAGGAGCCTCTGAGCCTGACAGGCCGAGAGATAGCAGAAAAGATGCTCCGTGAAAACGGGATAGACGGAGTGCAGATAACATGTATCCGTGGCCAATTGACCGACCATTATAATCCTGCCACCAAGACTGTCAATTTGTCAGCAGATGTGTATAATGGCGCAAATGTAGCAGCCGCAGCGGTGGCTGCACACGAGTGCGGGCATGTGCTGCAACACGCAAATGAATATGCTCCGTTGCGAATGCGTTCAGCGTTGGTACCGGTAGTGTCGTTTGCAAGCAATATAATGCATTGGGTTCTGTTGGCAGGAATGTTAATGTTACAAAATTTTCCGCAGTTGATGTATGCCGGAATAGGTTTGTTCGCACTAACAACTCTGTTTGCTTTCGTAACGTTGCCGGTAGAGGTAAACGCGAGTCAGCGTGCGGTCAATTGGCTCCAAGAAGCAGGTATTACAGACAACCACACCACGAAGATGGCAAGTGATGCCCTGCATAGTGCAGCATATACATATGTGGTAGCTGCCTTATCTTCGCTGGCAACATTGGTATATTATATACTCATTGCATTAGGAGGTAGTCGTCGTTAAATCCTCCGAATGGCCCTGTAGCTCAATTGAATAGAGTGTCAGATTCCGGTTCTGAAGGTTCTGGGTTTGAACCCCAGCAGGGTCACTTTTCGTGTAGTAAGCAGTACGTGAAAGAAGTAACAATCAGTTATGTGCAGGAAGTCATGCTTCCTGCTTTTTTGATGGCTAAGACGTGGCATAGCCTTCTTGTTCGGATAAACTGAGTCTTGATCAAACCCCGAAGAAACCTCGATAAGACCCCGATAAGACCTCGAGTAAAGTCTAGGATTGTCTCGACATCGTCTCGGTATTGTCCCGTAAGTGTCTCGTAAGCGGTTCGAAGGTGGATTAGAGTCGATTTGAAGTCGAAACGAAGTTGGTATGAAGTTGATTTGACTTGAGTGGCTCTTGTGAAGCGAAAGGCAGTCGGCTGATAAACGGGAAAAGAAAACGGATGTACCGGAAAGAATCGGCACATCCGTTAGAGTTGATTATACTACGCAACTAACGCTTTTTGTGGTTCCTGCGGGAGGAAATAACGCGCGGTAAGCGAATTTCTTGAAGGAAAACGCAATAGTTGTCAACATATACGTGCTTCGTACGAACTACGCATAAGTGTAATAGCCCAATGAAAGCGCAGAACGAGGGGTTAGTATGCGGAAACAAACGAGCACTAATTCGCGGAGCGGGCGCGCTTACACGCGTTTATGGTAGTGATAATCTTTGTAATGATCATCTGTGCTATCAAGGCGTTCGTGATCGTCTTTTAACCGGTCCAACCACTCAAAGAATTTCGGTTCGCGCCAGTTGTTGTTCTTCCAATAGAGGATCAACAGGTAACCAAAGATGAGTCCTCCGAGGTGAGCAAAATGTGCCACATTGTCAGAGCTGGTTCCAGCCACGGAGCCAAGTCCGGCAAATAACTCTATGAGCGCATATAAAATAACGAATGTGCGCGCGCGCATAGGGAGAATGAAGTAGAGGTATATTTTCTCATCAGGGAAGAGCCAGCCAAATGCCAAAAGGATACCGAAAACGGCTCCTGATGCGCCAATAGTAGTTAGTTGATTAGCATAATTAGCGACGGAGATGGCGCTATAGTGTGACGAGAGGTTAGATAGCATCAATGCCCAAACGCCTTCTTGTGCAGCAGCGGCACCCAATCCGCAGACGAGGTAGTAGACGAGGAATCTTCGTCCTCCCCATTCGCGCTCAATCAGCGGGCCGAAGATTAAGACCGCAAACATATTGCAGAAGATATGCGTAAAATTTGCGTGCAGGAACATGTACGTGAAAGGTTGCCACCAATGGAACGAAGAGGCAGACATGTAATGTAGGCCGCAGATGTCGTTCAGGTCAAGGCCATTAAGTAAACCAGCATAGTCGCGCTCCAATATAGCGGACAACAAAAAAATAATCAAATTGGCTATCAGTAGATAGCGAGTTACAACAGGTAGATTTCTCATAACGAGTGCAAAAGTACTAAAAATTCAGTATATACACATACAAAAAGTGGGCCTTTTTTGCAAAAAAAACATTTTTTTATATGAAAAAGCGATTTTTTTTGCAAAAATATTTGCAGAATAAAGAAAAAGTTGTACCTTTGCAGCCGCTAATGCAAGCGAAAGTGAGCATAGTTAGCAAATGAGATCATTTAATTAACTTTATTTAATAATCAAAAAACCAAGAAAGATCATGAACAAGTTAGGTCTGATTGAAGCAGCCGCAGCAAAGGCTGAAGTAAGCAAGGCTCTCGCAGCTAAAGTTATTGACGCAGCTCTCGATGCATCAGTAGAGGCAGCAAAGAACGGAGAAGGCGTACAGTTGGTAGGCTATGCTAGCATCACAGTGGTAAACAAAGCTGCTCGTAAGGCTAAGAACCCGCGTACCGGTGCTATCGTTAACATTCCTGCAAAGAAGGTTGTTAAGATCAAAGCCGGCTCGAAGTTTGCTTTCTAATTGAGGTACACAAAAACCCTTTACGAGTTGCTCTAATAGGTTGGGCAACTCGTTTTTTTCGTCTGTTTATATAATATAAGGTAAAAAAAGAATGCTAAACATTATTTTATGCGGTGCACCGGGAAGTGGCAAGGGCACCCAGTCTGCCTTTTTGGCAGAGAAGTACGGTCTGCAGCATCTCTCTACGGGCGATGCTCTCCGTGGCGAAGTTAAGAGTGGAAGCGAACTGGGCAAGAAGATTGAAGCCCAGATTGCAGCAGGAAACTTGGTTCCGGACGACATGATGTATGGTGTAATAGAGCATTACATCGAGCAGTTGCCTAAGGACAGCAAGGGAATGATTTTCGATGGTTATCCACGTACAGTAGCGCAAGCAGAGTCTCTGACCGAGTTGCTTAAGAAATACCACATGGAGGCTATCATGATTGACCTCATGGTGGATGAGCACTTGCTGACCGACCGTCTCTTGGAGCGCGGTAAAATAAGCGGTCGTGCCGATGACAACCTAGAGACCATCCGTCACCGCATAGCTGTTTATCATGATCAGACCGAACCTGTTGCCGGTTACTACCTGCACCAAGGTAACTACTTTGTAATCAACGGAAATCGCTCGGTAGAAGAAGTATCTATCCAATTGGAGAAGGTAATCGACCTGGCTACCCGTTAATCATATTATCCAACTGTCAAATTGTCAACATTATGACCAATTTTATCGACTACGTAAAGATCTACTGCCGCTCGGGTAAGGGTGGCGCAGGTTGTATGCACCTTCATCGTGCCAAATATTTGCCCAAAGGCGGGCCGGATGGTGGCGATGGCGGTAAGGGCGGTTCGGTCATATTGCAAGGCAACCGTAATCTATGGACATTGCTGCACCTGAAGTACCAGAAACATATCATTGCGACAGATGGTGGCAAGGGCGGACAGAGCCGTTCGTTCGGAAAAGACGGAGAAGACAGAATCATTGAAGTACCCTGTGGAACCGTTGTTTATGATGGTGACACAGGAGAGTATATATGCGAGGTAAAGGAACACGGCGAACGAATCGTTCTGCTCAAGGGAGGACGAGGAGGTCTGGGTAACTGGCATTTCCGCACGTCAACCAATCAAGCACCTCGTTATGCTCAGCCCGGTGAGCCGGCACAAGAACGCACTGTAATTATGCAGTTGAAAGTGCTGGCAGATGTCGGATTAGTTGGATTTCCTAATGCTGGTAAGTCGACACTGCTGAGCGTGGTGTCGGCTGCCAAGCCGGAAATAGCCGACTATCCATTTACTACGTTGACACCTCAATTAGGTATTGTGTCCTATCGCGATGGCCGTTCATTCTGTATGGCAGATATTCCCGGTATAATCGAGGGAGCCGCAGAAGGCAGAGGGCTCGGACTCCGATTCTTGCGTCACATAGAGCGCAATGCGGTATTATTATTTATGGTACCTGCAGCTAGTCCGGATATAGTGGCAGAATACAATATTCTCTTGAGCGAGTTAGAGAAATATAACCCGCAATTATTAACTAAAGCGCGAGTCTTGGCAATTAGCAAGATAGATGTACCGAGACTGGATGAAGAAGGCAATGGGCAGAATGTCTGCGAGTTGAATATTGAAGCGTTGAAGAAGCAGTTGGGCATAGAAGTGATTGCCATATCTTCGTTAACGGGAGAAGGTATCAGTGAATTGAAAGATGCACTTTGGGTGGAACTCAACAAAGAACAAAACCAAGTGATTGAGATTAGTCACGCGCCTATAGACGTGACGGTCATAGAGCGTGAAGAAGAACCTGACACGGAAGAAGACGATGAAGAACATACAATATATTTGAACGAAGTGGACGAGGATTGGGATCTTGACAAATACAAAGGCATTGGTTGGGATGAATAGCACTTTCTATGATAGAATGATAGAATGGCGCGAACGCCACATAAGCGAGAAGCACTTAGTGCTCCTCCTCTCATTCTTTGTAGGCTGTTTCTCAGCGATGGCAGCTGTTCTTCTCAAATCGTTCATTCACGGCATACAGTGGTTTGTAGAAAACCATCTAATAGCGGGAACTCATACATGGTGGTATCTTATAACACCGGTAATAGGTATTATGCTTGCGGCCTTGTTTGTGCGGTATGTGGTACGCGACGATATCAGTCATGGTATAACAAAGATACTTTACGCTATCAGTCAGCGTAAGTCAATAATCAAAGCGCACAATATGTGGTCTTCAGTGGTTGGCTCTGCACTGACCATTGGTTTTGGAGGATCGGTAGGAGCTGAGGCTCCAATCGTGCTAACCGGTTCTGCCATCGGGTCGAACTTGGCGAAGGCTTTCCGTCTTGATCAAAAGACCATGATGCTCATGATAGGGTGCGGTGCGGCAGGAGCTATCGGTGGCATTTTCAAAGCGCCCATCGCCGGGTTGGTGTTTACTCTGGAAGTGTTGATGATGGACCTGACGATGACTTCAGTGGCTCCTTTGCTAATATCATCGGTAACAGCAACCGCTATCTCGTATATGCTCACAGGTATGGAGCCGATGTTTCCTTTGCAGAACATAGAGGATTTTGCTGTTAATCGCATCCCTTGGT
>JAILDU010000011.1 GCA_024689005.1 Paludibacteraceae bacterium | reverse complement strand
CCCAATTCCTCCATCGCATCTTTGATACTATCGTTCTCGGCTGTCTTGAAGTATTCGTAAATCTCCTCTTTCTCATCGGGATCCACTACTTCGTCGATGAAATAATTGATGTTTATCTTCGTGCCGCTGAATACAATGGCTTCCAGTTCTTCCAACATCTCATCCATCGACATACCGCACGATTCTGCCAAATCATCCAAATCCACACGACGGTCTATCGCCTGGATAATCTGTTTCTTACGAGTTGACTTCTTGGCTACCGTACGTATACGCAGGTCTTCAGGACGGATGATCTCGTTCTCCTCGACGTACTCCTTGATCACGCGCAAGAACTCATCGCCGTAACGTTTGGCTTTCGCTGCTCCCACACCCGGTATAGTCAGCAACTCATCCATCGTGATAGGATAGGTGGTTGCCATCGCTTCCAGACTCGGGTCTTGGAAGATAACGAACGGAGGTACATCACATTTCTTTGCCAACTTGCGGCGAATATCTTTCAGAATGGAGAACAGAACTTCGTCTGCTGCAGCACAAGAGGCACCTGCGCCCTCCATGATATCTTCTTCTTCGTCTTGTACCTCAATCGGCACTTCGAACTTAGTCGGTTTGCGAATAAATTTCCTACCGTCTGCTGTTAACTTCAGGTCGCCGTACGAGTCAACATCTTTCTTCAGCATTCCCACCAGCAATGCCTGACGAAGAATGGCATGCAGCGTACTCTCGTCTTCATCGCTCGCTGCTCCGTAGTTTTCCAGTTCCTCATGGTGATAACTGCGCACTTCGGCGGTCTCGTTGCCATGAAGAATATCTACGATATGTTCTGCTTTATGCTTCTCGTTTACTTGTTGAATGGTTTCCAATGCCAGTTGCAGCAACTCGCTCTCATCCACCATTCGGTATGTCTTCTTACAGTTGTCGCAATTACCGCAGTTGTCCTCTTCATACTCCTCGCCAAAATAGTGCAACAACAACTTACGACGACAAATCGTCGATTCCGCATAACTCTGAGTTTCAAACAACAACTGATTGCCGATACCTATCTCCTTCGGCGTTTTTCCCTGTTGGAACTTACGCAAACGCTCTATGTCATCCGGCGAGTAGTAGCATATACATTGTCCCTCACCGCCGTCTCGACCGGCACGACCTGTCTCCTGATAATATCCCTCCAATGATTTCGGAATATCATAGTGTACCACAAAGCGCACATCCGGTTTGTCAATACCCATACCGAAGGCAATTGTGGCTACTATCACTTGGCACTCCTCCATTAGGAATGCGTCCTGATTGGCCGTACGTGTGGCCGCATCCATGCCTGCATGGTATGGGCGTGCGGAGATTCCGTTCACCTGCAGCACTTGGGCTAAATCCTCTACCTCCTTGCGCGCAAGACAATAGACAATACCCGACTTGCCTTCCATCGAACGAATATAACGAACCAAATCCTTATCTACTTCCGATGTCTTTTGGCGTACTTCGTAGTACAGGTTCGGACGGTTAAAACTGCTCTTGAATACTGTCGCATCCAGCATGTCCAGGTTCTTCTGA
The DNA here is from genome assembly GCA_024689005.1 of Paludibacteraceae bacterium. Classification (GTDB taxonomy): domain Bacteria; phylum Bacteroidota; class Bacteroidia; order Bacteroidales; family Paludibacteraceae; genus Colicola. The sequence continues at coordinate 28,090 of JAILDU010000011.1, read as the reverse complement.
ATATCGTGCTGTACTTTCGGCGTAGCGGTAGCCGTCAGCGCAATAATTGGCGCCTTGCCGATACGCTGAACCATACTGCGTATCTGGCTATACTCCGGACGGAAATCATGACCCCATTCCGAGATACAGTGTGCCTCATCTACAGCGTAGAAACTGATTTTCACGCCCTGCAGAAAATCTACGTTCTCTGCCTTCTGCAAGCTCTCCGGAGCCAAATATAGCAACTTCGTCTTGCCCGCCAGTACATCCTCTTTTACTGCGTTTATCTCGCCGCGGCTCAAACTCGAATTGATAAAGTGAGCCACACCATCTATCTCCGAGTAGTTACGTACCGCATCCACCTGGTTCTTCATCAACGCTATCAGCGGAGAGATGACAATGGCTACACCATCCATGATCATGGACGGTAATTGATAACAGAGACTCTTACCTCCACCGGTCGGCATCAACACAAACGTGTCCTTGCCGTCCATCACATTGCGAATAATGGCCTCCTGATTCCCCTTGAAAGAATCGAAACCAAAATTGGTACGTAATGCCTCTAATAATTGTTCATGCGTAATATTCATAGTTGTTGTATGTCTGTATGCTTGTTGTTGTTTTTTATCCTTCCTTATGCAGACGACTGATATCGCCTGATTTGTTCTTTCGCTTCGCCTCGCCTCATCCGCATTGTTATAGCCCACTAAATTTGTCTTTAGAGTGCTTGGTCCTGGTTACGTGTGATTTTGGCAAATTATCTAAAAGGTGTGTTTTCGTGACCTCCGACACCTTTCTTTGAGTTTTAGCATTTCTTGTAAAACTCGCTCTCGCACTTAGGATGATCGATAAGCGGGTGCAAAGATACATATTTATTTTCATATGTGCAAGTGTTAACGGCTTTTTTTTAATTTTTCTCACTTTTTCTCCTTTCTACACCTTCGTCATTTCACTTCCTTTTCCCTTACATAATAGCGATAATTAGCAGTCACTTACGTGACGATATCGAGTCAATACCGAGACATTACCGAGTCATCACCGAGTCATTACCGAGACATTACCGAGACAATCCTAGACAATACTCGAGGTCTTGTCGGGGTTTTATCGGGGTTTTGTCGAACTTTTATCAAGCGCTCGGTCTAAGTTATATAGCATACCTTACGCGTATGTTGCGCGTACATTAAGCAAACCTTACGCCGCTTTTGCTATGATCATCGTGCGCGCACTCCTATTTTAATTTAAGGCGATACGGTTTCCCCATAACGCATTGCCGGACTTTGTCTGTTTCCTGTGCTAATGTTTTATCTGAGAACAAATGAAAATTGCACATTTTCCAACAAATAAGCAAAAAAGCAAAAAAAATCAACAAAACTATTGTGTATGTTAAAAAAAAGCTGTATCTTTGCACCGAAAATATTTAAAGTTAACCATATACGTGGTGTGACGTATTGGTTTTTATGTACCATGAATGAACGTAAATTGTCTATTAAACAACTCTTTGATTTGAGTTTCGGATTTTTTGGTGTGCAGATTGCTTATGCTCTGCAGAGTGCCAATATATCTCGTATCTTTGCTACTTTGGGAGCTGACCCGCATACACTCAGTTTCTTCTGGATCTTACCTCCGTTAATGGGTATGATTGTGCAACCTCTTGTCGGCAAATTTAGCGACAAGACATGGACGCGTCTCGGACGCCGCAAGCCGTATCTGCTCTTCGGAGCACTCATCGCCGTGGCAGTCATGCTTCTATTGCCAAATGCCGGCAACTTCACATTCGCGCAATCGGCTTTCCTCGGATTGAATGCAGCTATGTGGTTCGGACTCTTCAGCCTCATGTTCCTTGATACTTCTATCAATATCGCTATGCAACCTTTCAAAATGATGGTCGGCGATATGGTTAGTGAAGAGCAAAAAGGTATTGCTTATGTCATTCAATCTGCCCTCTGCAATGCCGGATCTATTGTCGGATATCTCTTCCCGATATTCTTTACTTGGATCGGTATTCTCAATCAGGCACCGGAGGGTGTTATCCCTGATAGTGTCAAGTGGTCCTTCTATGCAGGCGCAACTATTTTGATTCTTTGCTCGCTTTATACATTTGTGAATGTTAAGGAGCTTAATCCACAGGAATACAGCGAGTTTCATGGCATCCAAGAACAATCAAAAGAAGACAAGAGTTTCTTCCAATTGCTTCGAGAAGCGCCATCTGCTTTTTGGTCTGTCGGATTGGTTCAGTTCTTCTGCTGGGCTGCTTTTATGTACATGTGGACTTATTCTAACGGTGCCATCGCTACCAATTGTTTTGGCTGGGACGGTGTTGACGCACAGAGTGCCGCTTTCCAGAACGCTGGCAACTGGGTTGGAGTCGTTTTCTGCCTCCAATCGTTCGGATCGCTCCTTTGGGCTGCTGTCATGCCTCTCCTTGAGCATAAATATGGAAACAAAGGCGCTTATGCCATTTCTCTTATCGTGGGTGCCTTAGGATTTATATCCGTCTATTTTGTTACCAACCAATACGTCCTTTGGATTAGTTATATACTTATCGGAGCTGCATGGGCTGCCATGTTGGCTATTCCGTTCACTATCGTTACCAACGCTATCAAGGGCGGTAATATCGGTTATTATCTAGGATTGTTCAATTGTACAATCTGTGTCCCGCAGATTATTGCCGCTCTCTGTGGAGGATTCATCCTTAAATATATATGCGCGCACGTGCAAGCGGGCATGATGTTGGTTGCAGGAGTTTTCCTCATCCTGGGAGCCTGCTCTGTTGCACTTATCAAGGATACCAAAAAAGAATAGATATAATTAACAAACATCTTATATTTTAACATTTAAATCTATCAGTATGAAAAACAAAACACTCTCAACTTGTCTGGCTGCTTTTATGCTTGTGCTGGCCACAGCAATCCAAGCGCAGATCAAGGGTACCGTTTTGGAAGATGCTACCGGTGAACCGATTATCGGAGCCAGTGTTCTGCAAGTGGGTACTACGAATGGAGTCATTACTGACTTTGACGGCAATTTTGAACTAAACGCGCCGGAAGGAGCTGATCTTTTGTTCAGTTATATGGGCTTCCAATCACAGACGCTTCCTGCTCAAAAGAAGATGATCGTTCGTCTCAAAGAAGACGCATTTGAGATTCAAGAGGTTGTGGCTATCGGTTATGGTTCCCAGAAAAAGAAAGAGGTAACCGGTTCTGTCGCTTCTGTTAAAGCCGAAGACTTCAATGCCGGAGTCAAATCCAATCCCGTCGGATTGCTCCAAGGCAAAGTGGCCGGACTCAATATCATCAATACAACAAGCGATCCGACACAAGGCGGATATTCTATCCAAATACGTGGTTTCTCTACATTGGACAAAGGTGCCGGTACTTCGCCTCTTTACATCGTAGATGGTGTACCTGTTTCGTCTATCGACAATATAGCTCCCGATGAGATCGCATCCATGGATGTGCTCAAAGATGGTTCGGCAGCCGCAATCTACGGTACGCGCGGTACCAACGGCGTTATCCTCATTACCACCAAGCGAGGCGAAGGATTCTCCGACCAGCCGGTCACCAATATCGAGTACTCGGGCTACGTAAGCACTGCTTGGGTGAATAGCAAAACAGGTATGGCCACTCCGCAACAGTTCGTTGACTTGGCGAACTTGACGGATGGCAAGGTTATGCCTACTATTTATAAGAATGCAGACGGCTCGACCAATTATACCGATTGGATGGCGGAACTGACTCGCAAAGCCGCCATCACGCACAGCCACACCGTCGCTATCACCGGTTCGCACAAAAAATTCAATTACCGTGCTTCCCTTCTCTTCAAGAATGCAGAAGGTATTGCCAAAAACAATAACAGACAAGAGGTGCTCGCTAAGTTGGCTGCGCAACAAAAGGCATTGGACGGATGGTTGGATTTGCAGTACGATTTCTCATATATGCACTATCGAAACGACTATTTCTGTGGCGACTTCACGCAAGCTGCGATAGCCAATCCCACGTATCCAATCTATGACGAGACTACTGCTTCCGGCTATTTTGCTCCGCAAGGTTCAGGACAGTCCAACGCGGTTGAGGCAATGAACCAAAAAGAGTCCTATCAGGATGGCAATTATTTCCGTGGATCTATCAAAGCGACGGTTAATATCAAAGCAGTAGAAGGACTCAAAATCAGCGGTTTTGCTGCTATAGAAGAAGGAGATAACCGCAATTATTGGTCCAACAAGGTTATCAATACCGATGCGACAGGTTCTGGCAAGGCCGGACGCAGTAATTCCATGAATCTGTCACAGTTGTATGAAGCAACGATCGACTACGCACATAGTTGGGGCGGACATAGTTTGGTAGGTGTGGCCGGTTTCTCCTATCAGAACTTCTTGTATGATGGCTCGGATATGAGTAACAATGACTTCCCGACTGAGTCGATGAAGTTCTACCAGATGGGAAACGGAGAAGTAAACAAGAAATTCATGAATATCTCTTCGTATCGCAACTCCAATACACTGGCAGCTGCATTCCTACGAATGAACTACAATTATAACGAAAAATATCTTCTCTCTGCTTCCGTTCGTTATGAAGGTTCCAGCCGTTTCGGTCCTAACCACAAGTGGGGATGGTTCCCTGCCGTTAGCGCAGGTTGGCGAATCAAAGGAGAAGAATTTATGCAAGACCAAGACTGGTGTAATGAATTGAAACTCCGTGCCGGTTTCGGTATCACAGGTAATAACCTTGGGTCGGACCTCAGGTCTGTGGCAATGCTTTCCAATGGTGGTACATTCTGGTACAACGGCAAGTGGACTAATACTTATGTTGTTAGCCAGAACGTCAATCCGGATTTGCGTTGGGAACGCAAGTTCGAGTATAACTTCGGTGTGGATTTCAGTTTCTTGGAGAATCGTCTATACGGTTCGTTGGATCTGTATCTGCGTGATACAAAGGACCTGCTATGGGAATACGAAGTGCCGACTCCTCCATATCAGTATCCCACCTTGCTCGCTAATGCCGGACAAATGCGCAGTTATGGTGTTGAACTCGTTCTGTCGGGTGTGCCTGTTAAAACTAAGGATTGGACCTGGACAACCACCCCGACCATCGCTTTCAATCGCAACTATATCACCAAACTATCTGACCCGGAAAAAGGATTCAACTACACCCAAACAACTTCCGGTGGTGTAGGTGAGAATGGTATTCAGAATACCAATACCCAGATTTTGGTGGAAGGACAACCTGTAGGCGCATTCTATGGATACTCTTTCGCCGGATTCAAATCGGATGGAACATGGATGTACAATACTCCTACCGGCGGTTATACATCCGATCCTAATGAAGGACATCGCCAGATTATCGGTAGCGCACAACCGGCTATCACTTTCGGCTGGAACAATACCGTCAAATGGCGTGACTTGGACATAACACTCTTCTTCCGTGGAGTGGCCGGCAATAAGATCCTCAACGTCACACGTTGGGCTTACGGACCGCAAGCTTCGCAATCCATGAATGTATTCATGTACGACATAACACATAACCCGAATAACAATCCTAATGGTGTAACCTATACCAACAAGGCCGCTTTTTCGGATTACTATCTCGAGGACGGATCGTATCTGAAGCTGGATAATATCACGATAGGCTATACCTTCCGATTCAAAGAGAACAAATATATCCAATCGCTGCGTCTCTATGGTACAGCACAAAACCTGTTCACCATTACCGGCTATTCTGGACAAGATCCTGAGGTCAATACCACAAGTGTTTGGGACCCGGGTATCGATTACACCAGCTTCTACCCGCGTACGGGAAGTTTTATGTTCGGTTTGAATCTTAACTTGCTCTAATTATCTATGGAAAGGAAAAAAAGTATGAAAAAGTCATTTGTATCGGCGCTCATGTGCGCCATGATAATACCTCTCTTCACAACGTGCCACATGTTGGATGAGAAAAACTACGGTAACCCAACCGTAGAAGAAATGATGTCAAAAGAGGAGAATGTCATCCTATTGGTCGGACAGGCATATGCCGACGTCAAGTGGTTGCACGACCACTGGGGATATTGGGGAGTCGCTTCTTTGACTGCCGACGAGTGCGTCTGCCCGGTACGTGTCCCGGGTGAACACTGGAGTGATGGCGGCTATTGGAAGAACCTGAATACACACCGCTGGAATGAGTTTGGTGATGCATTCAAGAATATATGGAATACCACTATTTCCGGTGCCGTACTTTGCAACAAGTTGATCAATACGTTGGAAATGAATCGTGAGAATATGTCTCCGGATCTGTATGACCAATATGTAGGTGAGTTGGAAGTTCTGCGTTCGTACTACTATTATATGCTCTTCGATTGTTTTGGTCGTATTCCTTATCTCGAGGCATTCCAGGATGTTACCGAGCCGCTGATGGAACCGCATGTAGTATGGGCTCACTTGGTATCGTGCCTGGAGAGAAACGCAGTCAATCTGCCTATAGTAACGGACGGTAATCGTAGTATGAACTATGGTCGTTGTACGCAAGGTATGGCGTACGCGCTGTTGGCTCGTCTCTATCTGAATGCTGAATCGTTCGGATGTACGCCTGAGAACGTTATGGCAGCCAAGCGTACGCTCGATATAGATGCTAATCGTAAGAAAGGAAGTGTACTTTTGGACGAAGTGGGAATAGAGATTAACAGTTCTGCAGATTTCTATACCAATGCTGTCCGTTGCTGCGACGTGGTTATCAATTCCGGTTCGTACCAGATTGAGGAAAACTTCTTCTCCAATTTCTCTATTGAGAACGATAAAAGCAAAGAGAATATTTTTGTCATCGTCGAGGATGGAAACGCAGATTTTGATTATCGCGACTATGCAGGTTCGATGGCTAACAAACTGCGTATTACTATGTTGACGTTACACTATTGCCACCAGAAGACTTGGGACTTGATAGAGAAGCCGTGGAATGGTTTCTGCGCACGTCCTACTTTCCTCGATCGTTACAACGAGCGTGACGTTCGCGGTCCGGGTAATGAAGGTAAAGGTACTCTCAATCAGAAACAATGGGGATGGTTTGTCGGCCCGATTTATGATGCAAAGGGTGAGAATCAACTTAGGGACGAGAATGATACGCTCGCTTGTGTACGCAAAGAGATAGAATCACTAGACCAGGCTACATGGAACGATGGCGCACGTCTGTTGAAATATGAAATAGATAAGAAAAAAACATATAAGTATTGCGAGAACGATTTCGTACTTTTCCGTTACGCAGATGTGCTTTGGATGAAAGAGGAAGCTATTCTACGTGGTGGAGCCGGTACAAGCGGTGTGGCTAGTGAAGACTTCCAACGAATGCTCAAACGTGCGTTTGCTTACGAGGGTGACAATGCTGCTGCGGCTTATGCGGCTGCATATCCTACGGCTACGACTGACTTACAGTCTATGTTGGATGAGCGTGGTCGTGAGTTTGCATGGGAGAATGTCCGTCGTCGTGACTTGATACGTTTTGGTAAATACAATGACCCGAATTACGTGCAATACGTTGCTGCAACAGACGAATATCGCAAGTGGTTCCCCATTCCTTATTCCGTTTTGGAAAAAGGTAAACGTGACGAGAACGGCAATCCTATCTGGACGCAAAATCAAGGTTACTGATTATAGGTAATGCTAATATAAATTTGTTAAATTAACCAAGAGAATATAATTATTCTTCATTTAACTTTTAAAACTAAAAAACACAAACATCATGAAAAAAATCAGTTTATTTATGAGTGCTTTGGCACTCATAGCAGTATGCTTCTCATCCTGCAAGGAAAAAAACAACGGAAACTTGGAAGGAGTAGTAGAAGATGGTTTCTATGTATGCGGTGAAGCAACCGCAATCCCTGACCTGGCTGCAGACAATGCGGCAAAAGGTCTTATGGCTGCCGGTACCAACGAGGTTACCAAGACCAAACGTGCAGGTATGTATGAAAAATACATCGCTCTGGAGGCTAACAAAGAGTTCCAACTGATTCTCCGCGAAGGCAAGACAGAGATTCGTTACGGCGCAGAATTGGCTCTCTCTGACACATTGGAAGGTAGCGATGTTCCTCAAATCCGTGTTTATCAAGGCGTCATGGCTGAGAATACCAAGATGAAAGTTACCGAGAGCGGTCTCTACCACATTATTCTTGATTTGAACCAAGAAGGTGACCTGAAGGACAAACTGATCATGGTTGTTCCGGTAGAGTGGGGCGTTCGTGGTGCAATGAACGGTTGGGGCTATACTGCTATGACCGCTTCTGCATTTGACAAGAATTCGATGACCTTCACACTCGAAGAGGCTCTGGTAAAGGACGCAGGTACTTTCAAGTTCGCTCACAGCAACGGCTGGAAATTCCAATTGGATCAGGCCGGTTTGGTTAAGGCAGAGAACAACCTCGGTTGTGATGCTACGGAAGACGGCGGTGCTTACAAGAACCTGTTGCCGGGTGGTAAGAACCTGCCTATCGAGCGCGGTTACTGGAAGATCGAGTTGAAGTGGACTCTCGAAGGCGGTGCTCTGGAGAAGAGCTTCGTTTACACTCCGACCAAGACAAAAGACTATACTCCTGCTTACGAGCACTTGTATATGATTGGTACAGACTTCGGTAACTGGGATTGGACAAGTGAAGGCATCGTAGAACTCGCTCCGGTTAACGAGGGTGACGGTGGTCGTGGCGAAGGCCAGTTCTGGTGCGTTCGTTACTTCAAGGCTGCTAACGGAGTCAAGTTCTCGACAGAGAAGAATTGGGATGCTCCGTTTGCAAGCCGTGCAACCATGTCTGAGTCTGCTGTTGCAGTTACTTATGACAATGATGGTAATGTTCACGTTCCTGCTGACGGATTCTACATGGTTCATATCGATCTTAAGAACGACAAGATGACCATTGAGGAACCTGCTGTTTACGGAATCGGTGATGCTTTCGGCGCATGGGATAAAGAAATGGCAGCCGCTAAGTTCGTTGCAAACGGCCAGGTAATGGAAGTTACCACTTCTGCTGCCGGCAATCTCCGTATGTATGCCACTTCTTCCCTCACCAATTCTGATTGGTGGACTCGTGAGTTCAATATCATCGGTGGTAAGATTGTTTACCGCGGTAAGGGTGGCGATCAAGAAGCTGTTCCTGTAACTGCAGGCCAGAAGATCACACTTGACTTCAATGCAGGTACCGGTACTATCCAATAATTAGGAACAGGTATCTATAATCAATCAGCCCGGGCAAATGCTCGGGCTGATTTGATTATTTGTAGTGTTGCCTATTGCTCGTGGCGAATAATGTAATACGGAATAGCCATATTTTGAATCTCTTCCTCGTAACGTCTGTATAGTTCCCAACGTATAGCATCTCCTCCGTTACTACGAGCTTTGTCCGGTATCCAGGGGATATCCGGCATGCATAGTAGATAGACATCCATCGGATAAGTCTTTATTGCCTCATTCAGCCATTCCGGTACTTGTCCGAATACGTATTCATACCAAACCTTTGTCACAATGAGTTCTGTGTCAAAGATGCATGTGGTTGAGTTCGACTTAAGTCCGATATGAGTTCGACTAAATATGGAAGCTATCTCATCAATCTGATACTTAGCTATCTCACATAGCTCATCCCATGTGACATCTGTTGTCCCTTTATGTTCTACGTAATATCGCGCGTATTCGGGAATAAGCAACCCATTCAGTCGCTCAGCCAGATTCTCAGCCAGCACACTCTTTCCTGTACTCTCCGGTCCTATGATGCCAATCTTATACAATGTTATCTTGTAAGCATGAGTTTGATGTTCAAACCAATATTGTCCGACTTGACAGGGTAAGACGATGAGATAAGCGGCGTAGTGCCTTGGTGATCGTAGAACAACTGGAGGTTGATCTTTTGACTCAGCACATAGTCGGCAGATACCTTGAGTGTAAAGACCTTATTGCCGGACGATGCTTGCGTGATACCGCGATCCAATTGGTTGTTAATATCACGTATGTCGCTCGAAATCTTGCGCAGTAGCATCTTGTTGTCTTTGTACGAAACATCCACTTGCAGTTTCAGGTCGTTGCTGACTTTCTTCTGTCCTCCGTCTTTCTTCTTGGTGATGAAGCTCAAATTCTTGATAGTATAGCCGGCTCCAAGAACAAATTCATCAGTATGACCTTCTGTCAGTTGAACACTCGTTACGTTTAGAGCCATGTTGCGTTGCTTGCGATATTCTGCTTTCAAGCTGAGCGAGTTCTTCAATGTCATATTTACACCAATCAGCGGAGAGAAGGCTTCTGTCATAGTGACATTGCTGATGTCGTAAGCCGAACTTGGCATCGGCTTGTCGTTGGTCACATCGCGTACAAAACCAATCTGCTTGTTAGCTCCATCTGCTCCGATCCAAGTCGAATAACTGCCATATGAGCCGATAGAGTACTTACATGTATAGGCATGAGTCAGCGTTACCGACTTGAAATGGTCACGCAGTACAGGTAACTTACCCAGTCCGTCATATGTTACTGACCAGTTAGGTAGTATTTTGAGCAGGCCGAGGAACGGATTCAAATCCATTGTGGCTGCATCTCGGCCGGTATATGCGGCTAAGAATGCCGGAACGAGCACGTCTGCCGAGTTGCTGCTTACACGTCCATGCTTGTTCGGATCATATACAGTACCACTCGGTATATTACTCATGAATCCTTCAGAAGGTAAGATTACACCGGCATATTGGTCTTGAACACGTGTTGTCAGCAATTCTCGGTTAGCCAAGAATTGATCGTACGTTGCATTAGCAAAATTCTCTTCTTGGTTACCAACGCGGCTGAACATTGTACCCAGTGCACATTGCGTGATATTGAACGAACCCGTCATCGTTTCTTGCAGGTAGTCGTAACTATAGATAATCGAACTTGACTGCGCGAAATAGCGTTTACCTGTCAGTTGGATTTTCAGTCCGGGCAGTGGCTCCATCGTAACCTTAATGTCAAAGTCACTTGTATGTGCGCGGGTAGCCGGTTGTACTACAGTGGTGTCTTCGGATAACCATTTATTATTCTTGGCACGCTCTACCATATCGTTAGGAATGAATCCAAACGCGAAGTCATAGCCCGGAGCGTACAAACCATTTAAACGCTTCTGCCCCATAAAATTGCCTTCCGGCTCAAAGCCAGGTAATGTCATGGAGTTGGTCTCTCGATAAGTCACTTGCAGACGTCTGAACATTGTTCCTACATATGCAAACATATCGCCTGTCACCTGTGCCGGTGTGCGCTGGTTCGGATCTTTGGTAGTTACGGTAATAGTGGCCATTGCGCAGTTGGTCTTAGGCGTGATTGTCACTTTGGTATTACCGTTCGGCTTGAACGATACGGGAATGCTCTTACCTGTTGAGTCTGTTACAACCACATTCAGTTGTTCGTTATTCAGACGGTGGGTAACCTCAATTGATTCACCGCGTCTCAGATTGGCCGTTTGTGTATATGTCTTTGCCTTGAAATTCTTTCTGCCGCCACGACCTGTGTAGCGTTGTGTCATCGACTTCCAGTACTTGGACTTATTGTACCAGGTTTCAAAATTAACGCTTCCGTCCACTTGCCAACTCTGCAAACTGCTAATCACATTACCCATATCCTGTCCGGAAGTGGTAGATGCTGTTCGATTCCAGTTGTATGTCGCATTGTACGATGCATTAGCTGTCAATGCGTCTAAACCCGGAATGCGATTGAATGGTACATTCCAACTGGCAGTGAATACCTGTTGGTAAGTATATGGAGCGCCCCAGTCTTTTAATGATTTTCGAATTGTTTTTTTCCAGGTCTCGTATTTGTCGTTATCAAATTCTTTATCAAAATACCGATCCAGTATCTCCGGAGTGAATTGACCTTCGTCTATTATTGCGTTGTGGGCAGACTGGAAGGAGAACTTGATATTCTTTGTCAGGTCGTACTTGATATCTACGTTTCTATCCCACGTGAAGTCTTTGCTATAGGTTGTGTCCGAAGCTGTTCCTGTCAGGTCGCGCATCTTCATGTGCGTGAACGTACGATGCATATTCATATTGAATGCCCATGACTGTGGCAGATAGTAGAATCCCATTTCTTTGAGGAATTTCACTTTCTGCACTTTCTCCACCTTGCTGAACGGCTCCCACGGCTTCGGATTGAAGTTGTACGAGTATTGGAACGAGCCCTTATGGTCTGTTGTATAGTTGGTCTCCATCTCCGGTGAGTGTTCTGCCTGCTTGTTGTACGAAGCAGAGACAGAGAAGTTAGCCGGATCTATGAACAGGTCACGCTTCTTGGTGTAGTGTTGGTTGAGCTTCATGCCGGTTACAGAGAACGAAGTGGACTCTTGTACGGTATTGGACATCTGCTTGATGCTGTCACGTTCCTCTTTGGTCTCGTAACTGTCCATCGTCTCTTTCAACTTGATATCCGTGTCAAGCGGATCGAAATCCGGACTGGTTGTCTCATTGCTATAGGACACATACAGAGGCATTTGAATCTTCGCCTCCTCCGGGAACAGACGACCGCCTTCCATTGCTGCACTGACGCTCAGTTGGTAGAAATTGTTCATATTTCTATCCAATACATTCGATTCTATCGATCCATATCCGGCCGTCTCCATGCGTCCGGCTACGTTCACTTGGGCTATGTCGCTGACAGACAACGATGCATTGGCCATCGCTGCCATACCGCCTTGCTCATTGAATTGGCTCAGGCGTAACTCATTGACCCATACCTCGCCGCTTGCTTCGTGCTGGCCATTATTGCGTACACCGATCATGATGGTTTCCACCTCTTCCAGAGTCGGGTTACCCAATACGGTAATCTTATTCTGCGGTTTGCCGGAATCATCATCGTAGATGACGTACGGGATGGTGTTGCTAACACCTTCGTTTCCTGCACGTTTGGCACGATTGCGGGCACTCTTGGCTTTGGTCAGAACCTCCAACGGGAAGTCAAACATATTCTCCTCCGGCCAAACTAGTTTACGTTCTGTATCGTTGTTGTATTGTCTCGGTTCGGTCAGGTGCAGCGGAATCTCATATTCGTAGTAGTTGTTGCGCAAGTCGCTACCCAGACGGATGAAACAACTCAGGTCTCCGTCTTGCAGTTCCGGATCGATTGCACTCAACTGTTCTGCGTGAACAAACATCTGCAGATTCTTGTATTGTCGCATATCATAGCCGGTATTCTTGTACATAGCTTTAGCATCATGCGGACTCAAGTTCATGACACGCAGAACCATCGCCTGTTCGTTTTGGGCAATCAGTTGAGCTTGTCCCGGATCGGTCTGTCGGCTTACACCAGGAGGTAATACATAGTTGATAGGTGTACGTGTGCTATTTTCCTCGATATTGATTGTTTGCACATTGATAGAAGCCCCCGAATTGACAGTTGTACCAATAGGAGCCAGGTCACGTGTGTATTGACGCCATTCTCCACGTACCAGGTCCAAAGTGGCCAGACGTACGTGTGTCTCATGCTCGCAGTTTGTCATGTAGATACGCATAAAGCGAATCGACTTCCAGTTGCGGATGGATCCTATCTTCTGTACGGCAGCACTATCACCACGCAAAGGAATCTTGAACTGATACCAGGTAACGTCCTCTGTTTTGCCATTGCGCAATGGTACCGGACTTACTTTCTTCTCTGTGATGTTCTGGCGTCCCACTTCCATCATGTCCGGACGCAGGATAATCTTATATTGGTAGTATTTCTCGTATTCGTTGAGTGTATTGTCCAGGTTGATATCCTCAACGTCAGGTGTCAGCGTTGACGCTGTTCCGTAGCTTTCGTTTTGCGACTCTGTATCCGGCGAGTTGCCTTGAGTGCCATTGAAGTGCTTGTAACGATTGAGGATGCTCACTTCGTTTTGGTCAAAATCGCTACCTCTATAGTAGTGGAAATTATCGCCTGCAGGGTCGTTCACCGGCGAGAAGATACTATCCGGATGGCTCCACGCTTCCCATGTGGCGGCAGACACGCGGCTCTTCAGTTCGTCCAGATATTTTTTGTATGCCGGCCAAGTCTTCTCTTGCTCATCATTCAGACCATTCAAACCAATATCTTGTTTAGCGCGTGCACCTGCCTCGTTGCTGAATGCAACCACTGTACTGGTAGTTCGTGGCACGTAACCCCAGATAGTCGAATCAACGCGTCCTAAGTCGTTGGCGCTCACAGGCAAACCATGCTCGAAGGCTTTCTTGCCATCGCGCAATATATCCTCGCTGATGTCACCCAGGTTGATGTACATCTCTCCGTCGTATCCATTCGGGTTGGTCAGCGCAGGGTCCATCATCCAAAACTCGAGGTACTCAATATTGGCTTTTTCGAAATCCGTATTATCCAGACGTCTCATCAGTCCGCCCCAACGTTTCTTCGGATTGGTCATCTTACCATCCGGTCCTATCTCGCTTGCAGATATATTATATTGTCCACGCTCTTCCGGATAGAACGACAAGTTCAGAATCGGCAACTTGGTATCTACGTTGCTGGGTTCTTCGCGCCCCGGGTAAACCTCTTCCTGATAAACGATACGTGTACGATGGTCACTCAACGTATTCAGGTCGTTTTTGATGTGCGCAGGAGTATTGGTCTGCGGGTAACCGAAGATCGGGTCAACCGAGTACCATGCCATCAGAGCGCGGTTCTTGTTGTAATCGGTGTTGTTAATTTGTTTAGCCTCGTCGAAAACGGCCGGTGTAGAAGCCAGGTACCAATAGCTCGGGTAGTGTACGTCGATATTGGTTGTAGTGCTCTCAAAATCATCTATATACGCCGTCCCTACCGAACCCACATCCTTGGTGTGGCCCGGTATCAGGTGGGCAAACTCTGCATTGACTTGGAAGGTCGATGGAGCTGTGGCGGTTATCCAAGGAATCTTGTCAATGGCGTTGGTTAACCATTGCATTTCCGTCTTCCAACTACCATTTACGCCCCAAATGGTGTTAGCCAATGGCTCCGAACCTGTACAGACCTTAGTTGTTAGCGGTCTCTCGCGCAGGTGCATAATCGTTCCGCCTATTACCAGATCCTTGTTGAACTCATATTCCAGGTGTGCGCCGAAGAGCGATTTGCGTTGCATGGAGAATGTGTTCTGATTCTCCAACTTAACGTCCACGTTCGTTCCCGACTCCAGAATAGCCTGATTCAAGATGGTAACTGTTCCCATCGTGTAATCGACCGTATAATCGACGTTCTCTGTGAGTGTTGCGCCGCCGGCTGTTACCGTCACGCTACCACGCGGTACGTTCATGGCACCCAAGCGTATCTCGCTGCCGTTGGTACCCTTATATTTACCAGTCAGGTGAAACTTGTTCTTTTCGCTCAACTCCTGTGCAACCACCAGGGTGGAGTCGTATAGCTCCTGGAAACAATATTTTTTGCATAGTTGCGGATCATTGCCCAGCGCTTTAGCCAAGTGGCTACCAAACGGCTCCAGTACAGGGAAGATAATCTTACCACTGGATGAAAAGACGGTCAAACCTTCTATATAATCGAACCGGCCGTCCGGGTGTGCATTGTTCTTTTGGTCCAAACGGTCCAAGTACATAACGCGAATCAACTGCTTACCGTTGATATCGGCCGGACCTTCGTTCAGGTATTGCATGTCCGTACCTACCGAGTCGTTACGATAGGTAACGTAGAGTTCAAATTTGTCGGCATTGATACTGGTTGCTCCCAACGAATAGATGTTTTTCATCATCAGGTCCCATGTACCGCGGTTCTTCTTGACCGGCGCATTGGCTGTGGATTTCAGCAGTTTCAGTGCCAATGCATTAGGAGCCTTGAGTTCTTCACTACCGTCTGTTGAGAATTCACCCACCTGATAGACTTGTCCATTGTAGGTGTATTCGTAGGCAACAGCCAGTACTTCGTCTTGGTTTAGTGCCGATTTCAGCGAGATGTATCCCAGTGCGCTATTGAGCGTATATTCACTACCGCTGTTCAGCAGACGTGCACTCTCTACTTTCTCATAGTCTAAGCCGCCCTCCATGCCTGTACCGTTCAGGTTCTCCAGAGCCGAACTGGTCTGTTGCAGGTCTCGGAAGTTGGTAGCACGAACTGCATCGTACAATTTGTTGGCTTTGTTGTTCGGAGCATCGTTGGGAGAACCGCCCCAATCGGCTATCTGCAGGTGGCTGCTGTTCTCTCCTAAGTCGGTGAATGCCACTATGTTACGTGCCTGCTCGTAATGACCGCGTTTGTTGGTTACCCATACTTCTATCTTGTTGATCTGTATGCCGCTGGCTATGTACGGCGCAGATTGCATGGCTTGTTCGTAGTGGTCGCGGAAGAAATGGCTGAGGAAGAAGTGACGGTTCTCATCATAACTGTCTCCGCTGATGTCAAATTTTGTCATCTGTGCGCCGCCTTTACTGCTGACGGTTTGTGCCTCGCTGTTCTGCTGGCTCACCAAGGCCTGAATCTTCAGTTTGCCGAACTTCAGGTTGGTCTTCACACCAAACAATGCCTTGCTGCCACGAATCAATGAACTGGGCAGGTCCATCGTTACATTACCGCCCTCTATGCTCTGGATGATATCGTCTTCCTCACCTTTGTAGTTCAATTTCAAGTTCTGTTGGTCGAACGAGAAACTGGCTTCTGTGTTGTACGACAGATTGAAATTCAGACGCGAGCCCACTTTGCCTTGTACGCTCGCCTGGATTTTCTCATCGAAATCAAATATATTATTGTTTCGCGCGCGTTGCGTGAGAGACGGGTTAGCGATATATTGGTGTTTGAATCCGAATAGCAGTTCCGCGCTTCCTTGCATTTTCAGTTGCACGCCGCCGGGACCGAACACTTTGTCGGCCGGTCCGATGTCGAACTTCATATCGGTGATGTCAAATTTCTTCTCGTTGTTGTGCTCCACCTCACCAATTTTCTCTTGCCAGTATTTCTGCATCAACTGTCGTTCCGCATACTGGTTGTACTCTTCTTGCGTGAGCATATAGGGCGTTGTGATGTCCGTGTCGCCCATCTTAGTACGGATGATATAGGTGCCTGTCTCCGGCTGATACTCAACAGTAGTGCTGATGTTACCCGGGTCGTTCAGGTCGAGCGAGGAGGCCGGCTGCGTCAGTTCGCCATAATTGCGTGCGCCGAGTTGCTTGACGCGTGTCGGTGCCCAAATGGCGGAGTCGGTCACTTCGGTTACATAGTCGGCAGCATCTTCCGGCGTAGTGCCGTTCCGGTTGCCGGATGCTCCGTTAGCCTGTTCTCTTCTCTCGCGTTCGGCTTTCTCTTTCTCCTTTTGCGCCTTCTCCTCGGCTATCAATTCCTTGAGTGTCTTGGGTTTGTTCTGCGCAGTAACGCCCATGGATACCATCGGCATCCACAGCAACAGACTAATCAGCAATATGTAGAAAGACTTTATTCTCAAAATTCTCAATTTTTCAATCTTATAGCATCTTCAACGCTTCGCGAATGACGGCTTCCACCTTCATTTTCGGATCGCTCTTCAGTATTTTGTCCACTGCTTTACCGCTGGCTGCGGCTGCAAATCCCAGCATGGTCAATGCGCTGATGGCTTCGTTGCGCGTGCTGTTTTCTTCAGTCTCGAAGAGTTCTGTCGGTGTCTCGTTGATGGCTGTCGGATCCAATTTAATCACTTTGTCCTTCAAGTCGATGATGATTCGTTGTGCTGTTTTCGGGCCCAGTCCTTTCACCTTAGCCATCGCTTTGGCGTTGCCTGTGGCTATCAGGGTGCGCAACTCTTCAGCAGTAAAGGCAGACATGATCATGCGTGCTGTGGTAGCTCCCACGCCACTCACGGTCATCAGCATATCAAACAGCGCACGCTCCACGCGGTCAACAAACCCGTATAACTCGTGCGTATCTTCTCTGATTACTTCCGTTACGTATAGTTTGACCTCCGAGGCTTGATGGTCGGCAGATGACGACTCGTCTTTGCCTACCAGGGCAGAATAGGTGGGGAGTGTGATAGCTATGCAATAGCCCACGCCGGCTGCCTCAATGATGGCTTCGGTTGGATTTAGTTCTGTCAGTTTACCCTTTATATATTCTATCATGTTGGTTCTCTCTGATACTTGTAGTGCACAAAAAGTGTGCAAAAATAGTATATTTTTTTGACATACGCAAATATAAATTGCCTTTTCTTAATAAAAGAAACTAAAATCAAAAAAAAAGTGCGTTTTTTGTAGTTTTTTCGCTTTTTAGCCTTACTACGTTCTCGAAGGCAAATCGAACTCAAATCGAAGGCGAGTCGAGAGTGATTCGAAGCAATTCTATACTTTACTCGGGGTCTTGTCGGGGTCTTGTCGGGGTTTTATCGGGATTTTGTTTGGGTCTTGTCAGGGTTTTGTTGGGGTAAAAAGTCGCTATGGTCCCGACGTGATCCGCTGACGAACATACTAATCACATAATAACAACATAATAACAACATAATAATCACATAATAATCACATAATAATAACATAATAATAACCTAATGTCGATGGCTGATTAAAACATAAGAATAATTGGATGATTTCTGATTAAAACAGAAAAAGGTTGTCACTATGACTGAGAGGGAATCTTAAAAATCGTATATTTTTGACAGGTCTCCTAAATACGTTGTTTTAACTCCCAATAAGGTTGTCATCAGTCTTTCTTCGCAAAAAATGGCCGCTTACGCAAGCATAGATTATTATTTTTTACGCAAAGTCTTGTACATTTCAAAAAATTGTTGTACCTTTGCACGATAATTTAGGATAGTTATGTCAAAAACAGAAATTTCTACATTGGGTGAGTTTGGATTGATCAAGCACCTTACCCAAGATATTAAACCCGTTCAACCCAGTACGCAAAAGGCCGTGGGCGATGATTGTGCTGTGATGAATTTTAGCGGCGAAGGGACAAAAGGACGCAAGGACGAAAGTTCGAAGACGCGTGTATTGATGACGACCGACATGCTGCTGGAAGGCATCCATTTTAACTTGGAATATGTGCCGCTGAAGTACCTGGGTTACAAGGCCGCTGTGGTCAATTTTTCGGACATATATGCGATGAACGGCACGCCGACGCAGATAACCGTTTCGCTCGGTATCAGCAAGCGTTTTTCGGTGGAAGATATAGAGATGCTCTATTCGGGTATACGTCTTGCGTGCGAACGCTACAATGTTGATATAGTGGGCGGTGACACGTGTTCGTCCATAACAGGTCTGACCATCTCTATCACCTGTTTGGGTGTTGCAGCCGAAGAAGATATAGTGTATCGCAACGGAGCCAAACTGAATGATTTGATCTGCGTGACGGGCAATTTGGGAACCGCCTATATGGGCTTGCAGCTGCTAGAGCGTGAGAAAATAGTAATGGAGAATGGCCGAATGGCGAATGGTGATAGTGCTGTTCAGCCGACCTTTGAAGGACGAGAATACTTGCTGGAACGTCAACTCAAACCTGAAGCGCGTCGCGATATGATAGAGGCGCTTCGCAAAGCAGGTATCAAACCGACAGCGATGATGGATATCAGCGACGGTCTGTCGTCCGAACTGATGCATATTTGTTCGCAGTCGGGCGTGGGTTGCTGCATCTATGAGGACAAACTGCCTATCGATTATCAGGCGGCAGCTTTGGCGGAAGAGATGAATTTGAATATAGTGACGTGTGCGCTGAATGGCGGCGAGGACTACGAACTGCTGTTCACCTGTTCGTTGGATGACTACGAGAAACTGATTCCTATAGAAGATCTGTATATCATCGGCCATGTCACCAAGCAGGAATATGGTTGCAACCTCATAGGTCGCAACGGCGAGGAATTGGCGCTCAAGGCGCAAGGCTGGAACGCGTTTGGCAATTGATAATTGACAGTTGAGAATTGGAATGGTAAAGCTATTTTTGACAGATGTAGACGGATGTCTGACCGACGGCGGGATGTACTATACTGCGGAAGGCGAAGTGATGAAGCGCTTTTGCGTGTACGACGGCATGGGAATGGTGTGCTTGCAGCAGGCAGGTATTCCTTGCGGCATATTGACGTCGGAGAACTCGGCTGTGGTGAAGGCGCGTGCGGAGAAACTCAAGTTGAAGTATCTCTATCTGGGTGTGGGCAGTCGTGTAAATCCCGATTGTTTGACCAAGAAACAAGCCGCGCAGGAGATATGCGACCAACTGGGTATAACGTTGGCGGAAGTGTGTTTTGTGGGCGATGATATCAATGATGAGGAACTGCTTCGCGCGGTGGGTTATCCCTGTTGTCCGCCTAACGCGCGGCCGCAGATAAAGGCTATACCGGGTATACGTGTGCTGCAAACGCCCGGCGGTCAAGGTGCCATTCGAGAAATAGCAGATGAGTTGGTAAAGGGGAATTGAGAGTTGAAGAATATAGCTATCATATTAGCCGGAGGAATCGGGAGCAGAGTGGGTGGCAAGACCCCTAAACAGTTGCTTCCTCTGGAGGACGGGCGTTCCGTGCTGGAACACTCGATAGACGCTTTTGAACAAGCGTCGTGCATAGACGAGATAGCCGTGGTGATGCATCCCGATTGGGTGGATGAGGCCGTGGCAATAGTGGAGAAGAACAAGTGGGAGAAAGTGGCGAAGATTATACCCGGAGGCAGCGAGCGCTGGGAGAGTTCGTGGCATGCCATTCTTGCTTATAACGACCCTTCGGCTTCGGAGGACGAGTATTCGGTGCTCAATCTCTGGTTTCACGATGCAGCACGGCCGTTTGTCAGTCAGCGCATATTGGCAGATGTGGCGCAAGCGCTTGAGACGCACGATGCCGTGACTGTGGCTGTGCCGGTGACGGACACACTATATAGAATAGAAAGCGGAAAGTCTGTGGAAGGAAGTGCGGAACGACGCGTGGCCGAAGTGCCGCAACGGAGCGATTATATGCGTGCCCAGACGCCCCAAGCATTTCGTTATGACGTGGTATTTGGTGCTTATGCCAAGGCCTTGGCTGAAGACGCAGTTATAGCAACCGACGATGCCGGTATAGTGCGCAAATACGAAGCCAATCACAAGATATATATTGTCTCGGGAGAAGAGACAAACCGCAAAATAACTTATCCGGAGGACCTGACAAAAAACTAGTAGCGATGAAAATCATTCTTTTAGGAACATCTTGGCCCTATAGAGGCGGTCTGGCTACGTTCAACGAGCGCTTGGCATGTCAATTTGCGTCCGAAGGGCACAAAGTGGAGTTGTGGACGTTTACGCTCCAATATCCGTCATTTCTTTTTCCCGGGAAGACGCAGTATTCGTCCGAGCCGTTGCCGAAGAGTATTATCCCACGCCGTGTGCTCAATTCGTGCAATCCATTCAACTGGATGCGCGTGGGACGTATGGTTCGCAAGGCGGCTCCGGATATGCTCATCTGCTGTTATTGGATGTCATTCTTTGCTCCCGCTTACGGGCTGGTCAGCCGCATAGCCAAACGCAACGGAAAAACCAGATGTGTGGCGCTTGTGCACAATATGATACCGCACGAACCGAGTATATTGGATAAGTTGTTTGCGCCGTATTTTGTCAAGTCACAGGACGCCTTTGTCGCGTTGTCGGAAAGCGTGGTACGAGATATAGAAACGATGGAGACGAAGATAGGCGGTTGGAGGACACCTAAGACCTTCTCGCCGCATCCAATCTACGATCATTACGGCCAGCGGATGGGCAAGGAAGAGGCATGCAAAGCGTTGGGTATTTCGGAAACCAAAGACTATATGCTCTTCTTTGGACTCGTGCGTGCGTACAAGGGGTTGGATATGCTGATAGATGCCTTTGGAAAGATAAAGGACCGCTTGCCTCAGTTGCAACTGATCATAGCCGGCGAGTTCTATGAAAACGAAGAGAAATATCACGATCAGATTCAGGCAAACGGGCTCAGCGACCGCGTCATACTGCGTAACGACTTCATACCTGACGAGGATCTGCGCAAGTATTTCGGCGCAGCGGACCTCATCGTGCAACCATACAAGACCGCCACACAAAGCGGCGTGACACAAGTGGCTTTTCATTTTGAGAAACCGATGTTGGTAACCAACGTCGGCGGGTTGGGTGAGATAGTGCATGACCATAAGATGGGCTATGCCTGTCAACCCAATGCGCAAGCCATAGCAGAAGACCTGATGGATTATTATTCAAATGCACGTCAACAAGACTATACCGCTTATCTGCAAACAGAGAAGAAGAAATATGAATGGTCTAAGATGACACGTGCATTTATGACTGTATATAAAGAAGGAGAAAAGTAAAAAAACAGATGACCACAAACCACTTACCAATCAGTCAGAGCGTGTTGGATCGCGCCGCCGAATGCCTGAAAATGGAAGCTCAGGCAATAGAGAATCTTGTTCCCCGTCTGGACGACCGATTTGCTGAGGCCGTCCAACTCATTAGCCGTTGTGAAGGCAAGGTAGTTGTAACCGGGGTGGGCAAGTCCGGCCATATAGGATCGAAGATCGCAGCCACGCTGGCAAGCACAGGCACGCCGGCATTCTTTCTCAACCCATTGGACGCATATCACGGCGATTTGGGTATGTTGTCGGAGAATGACATCGTGCTAGCAATCTCTTATTCGGGTGCAACAGAAGAGTTGCTGCGTTTTCTGCCGATTATTCAGGCGCGACATATACCTATCATTGGCATGTCGGGTCATGACGATTCGCTCCTGGCTTGTTGCTCAACGGTGCACCTGAATATATCAGTTGAACGTGAGGCCGATCCGCTCAATCTGGTTCCGACGTCCTCCACAACGGTGACGCTTGCGCTGGGTGACGCTTTGGCGTGTGCGCTCATCGAGGCGAAACATTTTCAACCGACAGATTTCGCCATGTTCCATCCGGGAGGAGATCTCGGGCGCAAACTGCTGGCGAAAGTGGAAGACTTCATGGTGACCGATCATCTGCCGTTTGTGACACCGACCATGTTGTTGTCAGAAGCAATAGAGATAGTGACTAACGGTAAATTGGGAATAGGTATCGTTGTGGAGCCGGACGACAAAGCTCAATCTCCGATGGACAATCCTCGGTTGGAGGGAATCATCACCGATGGTGATCTTCGTCGTGCGATGCAACGTCTGGGGCAAACATTCTTCTCTACACCAGTGTCGGAGATCATGTCAAACAACCCGAAGACCATCAGCCGTGATGCCAAGATAGTGGAGGCGGGTGAGAAGATGAACCATCACTCGATACACACGTTGATAGTATTGGATGGAGAGCGTGTAGTGGGAGTCATCGACTCCTTCTCCTGCCTGCCCGGAACGAGGTTTTATCATTAAAATACGAAAATATTATGAAGGTCGTAGCATTAATGCCTATTAAAATGAATAATGAACGCTTGCCGGGCAAGAATACCAAACTATTAGGAGGCAAGCCACTTCTGCAGTATCAGTTGGACAATTTGTTGCAAGTCCCACAGATAGATGAGGTGAATGTATATTGCAGTAACGAAGAGATAGTCAACTATTTACCAAAGGGCGTGCAGTTTGAAAAACGACCAAAAGAATTGGATTTGCCGACAGCAAATTTCTCGCAGATTTTTGATGCCTTTTCCAGTAGTCATCCTGCAGATATTTATGTCTTTGATCATGCAACAGCTCCGTTTGTTTCAGTAGAAACAATTCAAGAATGTATAAATGCTGTTTTAAGCGGAGATTATGATTCTGCATTTTGCGCTACTAAGATCCAAGATTTCCTTTGGCAGGATGGTCAGCCTTTGAATTTTGATGCAACAAATATTCCACGCAGTCAAGATATCAAACCTATATACAGAGAGACTTCCGGTGTATATGTTTTTACACGTCAAGTGTGGGAGAAACTTCATAGGCGAATAGGTGGTAATCCATATATAAAGGAATTATCATTTAAGGAGGCTATTGATATCAATAATCCGGAAGATTTTCGGATGGCAGAAATTATGTTGACACAAAATAATTGATGATTATGAAACAGATTCGAGTTCTAGATGTCACGTTGCGCGATGGTGGATGCGTAAATAATTTTAACTTCGGTACTACATATATGCATCAGATTCTTTCTGCACAAGAAATGGCAGGAATTGATGTAATAGAGTTGGGATATATTGATGCAAATAAAGGCTCAGAATCCGGTCGAACCCAGTATTGCAGCGAGCAGGTAATACCTCAAGCCATATTGCAATCCAAGAAGTCCGGCGTGAAATATGTGGCAATGATAGATTACGGGAAGTACCCGCTCGAATCGCTTCAGCCGCGTACCGAAACAGGTATAGATGGAATTCGCTTGGCTTTCCATAAAAAACACGTTCCGTATCTTGTGGAGGCCGGCAAAACCATTATGGAAAAAGGCTACGAACTGTATATCCAACCTATGATCACTTTGCGCTATACAGATGCAGAATTGCTCAATCTGATCCATTTGGTAAATGATGAATTGAGCAATGCAGCCGGTTTCTATATTGTGGATAGTTTTGGAGAGATGCGTCCAAACGATATGTCGCGAATCTTGTATATGGTAGATAATAACTTGATTCCGTCTATGTTAATGGGATTCCATTCTCACAATAATTTGCAAATGTCCTATTCAAATGCGGCTACTATGCTTCAATTTCCTACAAATAGAGACCTTATGTTGGATTCATCTATAATGGGAATGGGAAAAGGAGCTGGAAACCTAAATACGGAATTGCTGTTGGAACATCTGAATCTGTATTATGGTGGACAATATAAGATAGCCCCTTTGTTAGAGGTGATGGATAAGGTAATCAATCAGTTACACTCGGAGTTCTATTGGGGATATGCACCGGAATACTATTTATCTTCCGCCAATCATTGTACGCCTTCTTATGCCAGCCATTTCTATAATAAACACATGCTCCCAATTGATCAAGTACGAGAATTGTTATCTATGATAGATGAGGAAAAGAAGATATCTTTTGACAAGGAGTATGCAGAGAATCTATATCGTCAATATAACGAGTCCAAGCAGGTAGATGACAGCACTCTAAAGGAGGAAATGTCAAAAAGCATAGGCGAAAGGCAAGTCTTGTTGGTAGCACCCGGTAAGAGTGTGTTGGAGAATAGAGAAATTATCTTGCGCAAGATGGCGGAAGAAGATGTTGTCTCATTCGGGCTCAACATGACCCAACTTCCTGTGAAATATGTAGTTGCAACTCGAAAAGATGTATTCGAACAAGCTGTTTCTGATGCATATTCCGTGATTACAACTTCTGCTATAACAAAAGGAATAAGAGGAAAAGTAAGAATACTGAATTATAAGTCATGGATAGAAGTGGATGAGCAAACGCATGATTCTTCCTTTGTTATTATCATGAATTTCCTTAAGGCTTGCAAGGTTAAACGTGTGTGTTTAGCTGGTTTGGATGGGTTCTCGTCGAATATCAACGATAATTATTGTGAGCCGATTTTACGACGTCCGGTCACAGAGCAACAGGCAGAACAGCGAAATGCATATTATAAGAATTTTATAGCTAAATGTCGCCAAGAAGGCATGGAAGTAACATTCATTACTCCCTCTAAATATGAATAAGAAGCAGTCCATATTAGTTGTGTGTAACACGCCATTCCAGATTATCGTGGCGTGTCACGTGCTACGTTGTTATTATAGGAATGCAGATGTTGACCTATATATATCATCCGGTATCCGAGGGTATGACAAGTTGATTGCTAATGTGCGTGAAACTCATATCTTTAGATCTGTTCTGCCGATAGAAGTGGAGAAGGCGTTTCGTAAGGGAACGGGAATCCGAAATATGCTCAAGTATGCCTTCAAACGGACAAAAGAGATTATACTAACACTCAGGCTGGCGCGTGCGATGTGTAAGAAGCATTATGATGTCGTTCTATTCTCCAATATCTCTATTTTAACCAAGCGGCTAACTACGCTTTTGACTCGCCAATCTGCTACCAGCAGAATCGAATTGTTTGAGGAAGGAACAATAACTTACACGCAGCAATTTGCGAATGGTGATGCAGAAACAACTCTGTATAGACGATTAATTGACAAGGTCGGAGTGATCGATCGATTAAGCGCATTATATGTTTTTAATCCTATCTTTTTGTCCTGGAAACCAACCAAAGGACAAGTCATTGAATTACCGAAATTAACTAATTTGCCTGAAGATTTTATTTCCAACCTAAATGCAATCTTCGGCTATACTTCAGATGTGGACAAATACGACAAGAAATTGATATTCTTTGAGGAATCCCATGCAATGGAGGGATTTGATGTGCCGGATATCCAGATATTGGAGCAGATAGCACAAAAAGTGGGGAAGGAAAATATTATGGTGAAAATTCATCCTCGCAATCCTGAGAATAGATTTGCCAAATTGGGATACAAAACTAATGTTGTCACATCGATACCATGGGAGTTGATTATTCTCAATCAATCGATGAAGGGAAAAACATTGGTCACCATATCCTCCGGTTCTGTAATATATCCTTATCTATATTTCGGCATACCGATCAAGACCTATTCGCTTCTCAATTGTTTGTCCGAACGTCCCGGATTGATGAAAGGAGATAACGGCATATTGATGCAAAAGATTTATGCAACTTATCCGGATGTGTTTATCGTTCCGACGTCGTTGAAAGAATTTATTAATATGCTATAATATGAACCGCCATCATTCAGTAATGATCCTATGATGTCACCTAAGCGAATTATATTTAGAATAATTGTACGTAGCCTCGAACGACTACTATTGATGCAGAAACCTAAGGCTATCTGTAATCTTTCGCTTGAGAAGATACATGACAACAAGTCTGTAGATATTATTACAATAGCCTTTAATAATCTAAACGTTTTGCAGTATCAAGAACAGTTTTTGCGAAAGAACATCCGTGATTCTTACACACATATTGTTGTGGACAACTCGTCTAATGAAGAGATAAGCAGTCAGATACAATCGTTCTGCCAAAAAGAGGGTATCGCCTATATGAAACTGCCTGTCAATCGGTTGTCATGGATAGGTGGCTCTTATTCGCACGCAGGATCCTTGAACTATGCCTATCATCATATCATTCGCAAAAGAGAACCATACATCTTTGGACAGATAGACCATGATCTTTTCCCGGTAGTGCCTATCTCTATTTGTGAGAAACTGAAGAATCAACCTGTTTATGGTCCTTTACGCCACAGAGACGAATGGTGGTATCTATCGGCTATACTGTCGTTCTTCAAGTATGATTATGTTGCCGACAAAAAAGTGGATTTTATGCCTGTGAAACCGAAAGATACCTACCTTGATTCGGGTGGTGGAAACTGGTATGATATATACTCGCGGCTGAAAATGGAAGAAATATATTTTCCTGATGAATGTATAGAGCCGCTTCGTGATGGAGGAGATCGTCATGGCGATTCATTGGAGTGGTTTGATAATAAATCATGGCTGCATACTATCAATGGTTCGTGTTGGAAACCGATAGCAGATGGGAAGGAGAATCTCGTAAAACAATTGTTGGATACATACCTCGCATAATTATGTTAACAGCCATTATTTGTACATATAATCGCGCAAAATATATTGGTCCATTGTTGGAGAGCATTGCGGCGAATGATTTGGATAAAGCTGAATACGAAATTCTGCTAGTGGATAATAATTGCACTGACAATACGCGTGAAGTATGTGAGGCATTTGTTGAGACGCATAAGGATGTGAATTTTCGCTATACAACAGAATCGGAGCAGGGGCTTTCGGCAGCAAAGAACCACGGAATAAAGGAAGCGAATGGGGATATAATTGTTTACATTGATGATGATGCTTTGGTTGATCCGTGGTATTTGCGTACCTATGCAGAATGGTTGGCAATGCACCCGGAGACGATGGCTTGTGGCGGACCCATAGAACCGCTCTATGAAACGTCAGAACCCGATTGGATGACGCCTTATACTAAAGCACTTTTAACAGCGTGGATGAACTACGGGGATCGAGTACGTGAGTATCCTAGAGGGCGCTACCCGGGAGGAGGAAATGCTGCTTATCGTAAATCGGTATTCGAACAAGTCGGGCTCTTCAATACGGTACTCGGGCGTAAAGGAGGTAATCTCATGGGGTCGGAAGAAAAAGATATCTTCGATAAGATGCACGCTTTGAATATGCAAGTGCTCTATTTGCCAACTCCCGTATTGCATCACATTATTCCGCAGACCAAATTGGAGAAGGCATATTTTGACCGGTTGACTATACAGATGGGTATCAGCGAACGT
>JAILDU010000092.1 GCA_024689005.1 Paludibacteraceae bacterium | reverse complement strand
GTGAGCATGGAGAAGCCAATTGACTTTTGGCTTCGAAAAGGAGGGATAGCGGGGAGCGTAATCCCGACCCAGACAGCCTCGAGGACTTTAATGCCGCAGGGCGGCAGTCCGCGTCCGAAAGTGCCGAACGCGCAAAAGCGCATTTCGGTGCGCTTTTTTTTGCGCTTAATCGACAAAAATTGACCTACATAATGAATTGAGAAAAATGTAATCAAGATTTGAGATTTTTTTGTCAGTAGAATTTGTTTGTTTCCCCATTGCAGCGAAAATTTGTGGAACTCCACATAAAAATGCTATAATCTATGGAATTTAAGCGATACTTTACGCTCAGTGTAGTTTTTTCTTCCGTAGATTTCACGTTCGCAGTATAAATGTCCTAAAAAAAATGACGCTCAGAGTGAATTTTAGTTGCACATTCCAAAAATAGTAGTACCTTCGACCTCCTCCTTTCCTATACCCCTTCCGTCTAGGGTTTCCCCGTTTGGCGGGGACACCGTCACCCACCGAGTAGAGACAAAAAAAATGTAGTACCTTCGAGGGCACCGACACGGCTACGCCGTCCCACCTCGAAAGTACGTTCGCGTCCTACGGAATATACGCCTAAAATTGGAAATATTTTTGATTACGCCGGAGCGTTTCTTTTGTGCGAACTCGTAAGGTCTGATGCAAGCATCGCCTTCACAAGACCGCATAAAAGATTAGTACAAGTACTAATTATCAAAAATATATTTCCAATTATTTGCATATATGCAATTTTTGTAGTACCTTTGCAGCGAATTTGCGTACTATGCGCAAATGCCAACAACAATAAGCATAAAAAACAAACAACATATGGAATTGAGTGAACAAGAATTAGTGCGCCGCCAGAGCTTGCAAACGATGCGTGACATGGGCATTGACCCTTACCCTGCGGCTGAGTATGTAGTAACAGGTTATTCAACTGATATCAAGGCCAATTTCGTTGATAGAGCCGAGGGTGAACCAGAGCCAAATGCCGAGTGGTTCACACGTAAAGAAGTGCGTATCGCCGGACGTCTGATGTCCAAGCGTATCATGGGAAAGGCTTCGTTCATCGAACTTCAAGATAGCAAAGGACGTATTCAGGTCTATGTCAGCAGAGACGACATCCAAGCACCTGTAGCCGAAGGCGAACAAGCCACCACTGTAGAGCAACAGATGTACAATGTGGTATTCAAAAAACTGCTGGACATCGGTGATTTTATCGGCATCGAAGGATTCGTTTTCCGCACACAAATGGGCGAGATCTCCGTTCATGCGAAGAAACTGACCGTATTGGCCAAGTCTCTCCGCCCGCTGCCTATCGTCAAATACAAAGACGGCGTGGCTTACGACGGATTCAACGACCCGGAGCAACGCTATCGCCAGCGTTACGTGGACCTCGTGGTCAATGATGGCGTTAAGGACACTTTCCTCAAGCGTGCCACTATCCTCCGCACGATGCGTCAGGTCTTCGACGAGGCCGGTTATACCGAGGTGGAGACTCCTATTCTCCAGCAGATTGCAGGCGGCGCTTCGGCTCGCCCGTTCATCACACACCACAACTCGCTGGACGTGGACATGTATCTCCGTATCGCTACCGAGCTTTACCTCAAACGACTCATCGTCGGCGGTTTCGAAGGAGTATACGAGATAGGACGCAACTTCCGCAACGAAGGAATGGACCGCAGCCACAATCCGGAGTTTACCTGCATGGAACTCTACGTGCAATACAAGGACTACAACTGGATGATGACTTTCACTGAGCAACTCCTCGAGAAAATAGCCATCGCCGTCAACGGCACTACCAAAGTGCAAATCGGCGACCACGAAGTAGACTTCAAGGCTCCATATCGCAGACTCCCCATCTTGGACGCTATCAAGGAGAAAACAGGCTTAGACCTGGCCAACATGGACGAGGACGCCATCCGCGCAGAAGCAAAGAAACTGGGCGTTGAGGACACCGAGCACATGGGCAAAGGCAAACTGATTGACGAGATCTTCGGCGAAACATGCGAAGGCACATTCATACAGCCGACTTTCATCACCGACTACCCCGTCGAGATGTCTCCGCTCACCAAGATGCACCGTTCCAAACCGGGACTGACAGAGCGTTTCGAACTTATGGTCAACGGAAAAGAATTGGCTAACGCTTACTCCGAGCTCAACGACCCGATCGATCAATACAACCGATTCGTAGAGCAAATGAAACTGGCTGACAAGGGGGACGACGAAGCAATGGTGATTGACCATGACTTTATGCGTGCGCTCGAATACGGTATGCCGCCAACATCGGGTATCGGCATCGGTATCGACCGACTCGCCATCCTCATGACCGGACAACCGACCATCCAGGAAGTACTGCTCTTCCCGACTATGAAGCCGGAAGCCAATTAACAGACAAAATATCAAATAAACATGTATCAACGAATTGCTATCTTAGGTTCCGGATCGTGGGCTACCGCGCTGGCGAAAATCGTCATGCAAAATCAGTCCGAGATCAATTGGTTTATTCGACGACAAGAAGTCATCGATGAGTTCATTGCTACCGGCAAGAACCCGTCTTACCTGGGAGCAGCCAACTTCGATGTAAGCCGAATTCATTTCTCGTCTGACATCAACCAGACTGTAGCGCAATCCGATGTGCTCATACTTGCTATCCCGTCGCCGTACGTCAAGCAATCGCTCACCAAGATCCGACGCAACATGACCGGAAAGATTGTCATTTCCGCTGTCAAAGGTATGATCCCCGAGGAGAATGTAATCGTAACCGATTATCTTCACCAGCGCTTTGCTATCCCTATGGATCAACTCGGCGTTATTGCCGGACCATGCCATGCCGAGGAGATTGCCCTGGAACGTCTCAGCTACCTCACTATCGGGTGCGAAGACCGACAGAACGCCGAGAACATGGCACGACTCTTCCAAACAGACTATGTCCAGACCGTTACCTCAAGCGATGTTGCCGGACTGGAGTACAGTTCGGTCATGAAGAACATCTATGCCATCGCAGCGGGTATGTGCCAAGCGCTCCACTATGGCGACAACTTCCAGGCCGTACTGCTGAGCAATGCCATCCAGGAGATCCAACGCTTTGCAACAGCCATGAGCAACGTACCGCGAGAGATAACCGCTTCCGGATACCTCGGAGACGTGCTGGTAACAGGCTACTCTCAGTTCAGCCGTAACCGCCAGTTCGGCCAAATGCTCGGAATGGGATATTCGGTCAAAGCGGCACAGATGGAAATGGAAATGGTTGCCGAGGGATACTATGGCACCAAAGCCATACATATGGCTAACGAGCGAATGTGCGTAGCATTGCCTATCGTGGACGCTATGTATGAGATATTGTATAACAGGCAAAAAGCAAAGCCTATTATCAAATCATTGACTACTAAATTACAATAATCCGATGGTTTTGGGCCGGCCGAACAATGAGTACTCTACTCTATTCGACCGGCCGAATCCTCATAATTTCAATTGCTTAACATTATGAAACTATGCTTAAAAAACACAGCTGCCTTTATAGACACCGCAGCTCTGAAACAACTGGAATCGAAAACTGAAGCCGCCAACCTCCTGCTGGAGAACGGGCAGGGAGCCGGCAACGATTATATAGGTTGGGTTCATCTGCCTTCTTCCATCACAGATCAGTTCTTAGACGAGATACAGGCGTGCGCAGACGATTTGCGCAAGCGTTGCCAAGTGGTCATCGTGGCCGGTATCGGTGGCTCATACCTCGGCGCACGTGCTGTCAACGAAGCGCTTTCATCCGCTTTTGATGCCTTCGTGGCACACAACCGCAAGAACCCGTACGTAGTCTATGCGGGTAACAATATCGGCGAGGACTACCTGGCTGAACTCATGGAGTTTATCGCTGACAAGCAGTTCGGCATCATCAATATCTCCAAGTCCGGC